>NZ_JBFSSD010000009.1:0-149533 GCF_041466145.1 Vibrio sp. 10N.239.312.D08
AGGGGTTGATTAGGCATCGCTAGCAACCCCCTCTAACTCCCCCCTTCTATTAACACCATCACTCACAATAGTCCGGTGTTCAAGGGGGAGAACCAAAAGCTAAGTCTTCGAATAATTTGAAGATTGGATAAAGAATAGATACGGGTGGCGGGTAGACGGGATTCGAAGAGCTAAAAGAGCAGATTCGAGCAGCGGGTAAACGAGTAACAAGAGATGAAGAACGGATTCGAGATGCGCTTTTCGTATCTCGCCACTCGCATCCCGTTACTGTCTTTAGCTCTTCGTTTACCCGGTTACTCGCATCTCGTTACTGCTCTTTAACTTTATTTCTTGTCGCTCGAATACGCGTAGTTGTAATAACCGTAGCCGTATGAGCTTGATGCTTTCTTCTCGATGGCGTTGAAGATAACGCCTTTCACTTCGATACCTGATTGTTCGAAACGGTTACGAGCCACTTCTATCTCTTTAATGGTGTTTTGACCGTAACGCGCGACCATTAATGTGGTGCCAGCGAAGGCGCCGACAATGCTTGGGTCGGTTACCGCAAGTACGGGCGGGGTATCAACAATCACCAAATCATACTCTTTCGATGCCCATTCCATTAGTTCTGCAAAGCGTGGGTGCATCAGCAGCTCTGATGGGTTCGGTGGCACTTGGCCGCGAGTAATAATATCTAGGTTCTCTACCGGTGTGGTTTTCACTGATTGAGCGAACTCTTGCTTGCTGCTCAATACATCAGAAAGGCCGTTATCCCAGTTCACACCAAAGCTTTGTTGTAGGTAACCTTTTCGCATATCGGCATCAATCAACAATACCTTTTGGCCTGTTTTAGCAGCTACTGCGGCAAAGTTGGTCGAGATGAATGATTTACCAATGCCTGGCGCAGGGCCTGAAATCATCAGAACGTTGTTTTTCGCTTCTAGCATCGCGAAGTGCAAGCTGGTACGAAGGCCACGCAGTGCTTCAACCGAAAGATCGGCAGGGTTCGATTCAGCAAGCAGTGCCTGAACGCCTTTTGTTTGTACTTTCTTCGATTTAAAGCGGTTGGTTAGCTCAATCTGTAAATCAGATTTTGGTACCGCTGCGTAAACAGGCAGACCGATTTGTTCAATTTGGTCTGGGCTTTCCACACCACGGTGGAACGCTGCTTTTACTAACACAAACGCGACACTTAGCATGCCACCCAGCAGCGTTGCTAACACAACAATCAATGGCTTCTTCGGTTTAACGGCACGAGCATAAGCTTGCGCGTCATCTAAGATACGAACGTTACCGACCGTACCCGCTTTAATGATGCTCAGCTCTTGAACCTTGTTTAATAGCTGGATGTAGATCTGTTGGTTTACTTCAACATCACGTGTCATACGCAGTACTTCACGTTGTGTTTTCGGCAACTTTTGTACTTGCTTGTTTAAGCGCTCTTTCTCACCCATCAGCGTTTTACGCTTATCAAGCAGAGCTTTATATGCCGGGTGATCTTTAGTAAAGCGTTGGCTGATTTCACTCTCTTTAAACGTCAGTTCATTCAATTGCGCTTCAAGCTCTACCATTACCTTCAGGGTTGATTGTGCTTCTAAGCCCAAGTCGATCGATTCGTTCTTTTGGCGGTAATTATTTAGTACGTCTTCATAGCCCGTTAGCTCAGATTTAATGCCCGGAAGGTGGCTTTCTAAGAACTGTAGGCTCTTCTCTGCTTCTGCTGAATTACGCTTCACGTTTTGTAAGAAGTAGATCTGGCTAATATGATTAAGGATTTCAGAGATCTGTTGCTTGTTTTCACCTTCAAAGCTTAGCTTCAAAATACCGGTTTGCTTACCTTGCTCAGACAAAGACAAAGAAGCTTTCAACCATTCGATCGCTTCTAGTCGGCTACGTTGACTAATAGAGAATTCAAAATCGTTATGAGATTCGAAACCTGCCACAAACAAGCTGTAGTCGTCGGCTGTGGCTAGCTCACCCACCTTGCCTTGCAAGATAACGCGCTCATCGTCGCGAACTAATTGGTAAGTGCCCTGCTCGGCATCTAGGATCTGGATCGTGTGCCCGTAGTCGCTCGCATAGCTTGGCATGTTGAAACGGCTAACCGCAATGTGGTTGATGTCGCCAGTTAAGCGAGCAAAACCTTTACCTACGATAGGTGCATAGTTGGGAGATGTCACCGTGGTGAGGTTAAACTTATCAACCGTTTCACCCAAGATCATACGCGATTTGATGATCTCCACTTCTGTCGTGGCAGAAGATTCCTGAGAGAACAATTCACCCATATCACCAACCATAGAAGAGATGCCACCAGAGCTTTTCTCTTCAATTTGGATCAGGGCATCCGCTTTGTATATCGGCGTCGAAAGCAAAGCAAACGCAATACCAAACACAGCAAAAACGAATGTGGTGAGCATGATTAGCCATTTAGCATCTAATAAGATGCCAAGCAGTTTTCCTAAATCTATCTCATCAGAGTTATCTGTATGCGATTGCTGAGAGGGTTGTGTTGTCATTTGTTTGCTACTTCCTAAAGTATTGCTATTTAAGAGACGATATATACGCTCCGCGTACTTCTCTTTTATATTATTCCGTTGGTGGCTTTGCCATGCCTACATTTAGAGCATGACATTTAAAAAGCTGTCTATTTAAAACCTACTGCATCTAAAATCTATTGCATTTAAACCTACAGTTTTTTTGCCCAAGCTTGCGCCGCTTCGTCAATCAGCTTATAAGCGTGTTCAAACGCCTCACGACTTTGACGATAAGGGTCAGGAATGTCTTTCTGGCCAATCCACTGACCAAACAGCATCGTTTTTCCGCGAGCCTCCGGCGATATTTGAGTAAGCGCCTCCATATGGCCCTTCTCCATCACCAAGATCAAGTCATACTGAGCACAAAGCTGTGGCGTAACTTGCTGAGACTGATGGTTTTCAACATCAACCCCATTTTCAGCGGCGATTAAAATGGCAGTGTCGTCTGCAGGCTTACCAATTAAACGGCTTTTCTCAGCAGCGATACCGGCAGAGGCCACTTCTTTGTTGGGCAGCAAGTTTTGTAAAACTCGCTCTCCCGTCGGGGAACGACAAATGTTGCCCACGCATACGACTAAAATTTTATTAAACATAATGGTCTCTAATTGTATTGGGCTTATAAGCTGGGTTTACTTTTAGATGTAAAAATCAGGTTACACGCACAATGCAACCTGATGATTAATTAGGGTTTATTACAAACCAGGGCTTATTACCAATTACGAACGCGCAACATACCTTCGGTTAGGTCGTTGAAGCCTGAAATGGTTGGTACAAGCTGACCGATTACACGGTTCCAGCGGCTGATTGGCGCTGCCGTTACGTAAACAATATCATAAGGCTTTAAATCAAACTCGGTGCCAATCACTAAAGCTGATGCATCTTCCATATTGAGTTGGTAGATGTCTGCCATGCGTTCTGATTTATCATCAGAAGTTCGGATCACAAACACACCCGTTGCATCTGCCGTCAGCTGGTTAATACCACCTACGTTGCTGAGTGCTTCGGTTAGGCTCATCCCAACACGATCAATCTTAAGTAGTTGAGGATCGTTCACTTCACCCATCACGAACACTTTCTGGTTGTCATTACGCGGTACGTGAACAATATCACCGGCTTGAAGTAAGCGGTTTTGAGTTAAGTCACCACGTTGCATCAAACCGTAAAGTGAAAGGTTCTCTTCCACGCCATTGCGGGTTAATGAAACATTACGCCAATCAGCATCTTCAGACAAACCGCCAGAACGGTTCACGGCATCCAGTAACGTTAAAGGGATATTAGTGATTGGCTGCTGGCCAGGTTTAGATACTTCACCGGTAATGTAGGTTTTCTTAGATCGGAAAGCCGCTACGTTTACATCAACTTGAGGGCTTTCGATGTATTTCGCCAAACGTTCCGCTATATCAGAACGAATTTCACGAACCGTTTTTCCTGCCACTTCGACTGTACCAATGTACGGGTAGAAGATGGTGCCGTCTGCATGAACCCAGTTACCCGCTTCAGTACTACTACGGTAAGAACCCGCAGGAATCGTCAGTTCAGGGTGATCCCAGATCGTAATATTTAAGATATCGCCCACACCGACTTTGTATTCATACTTTGCGATGTCTACGTCGAGTTCAGGGTTGGCTTGTGACACCGACAATGTACCCGTTTGGTAAGTCGATACTGATTGAGCTGTCAGTGGGTAAAGGTTAACCACATCAGAGATATCAGATTCTTGCTGTTCCTCTGAAGGCTGAATCACATTCTTGTTGCCAGTAGAAAGGTGAGTTCCTGGAGTAGTACACCCTGCAAGCAATACAGGAAGGAGCGCTAAAAGGAGACGATTTTTATTAATCTTCATGTTAACCAAGTCATAGAAACGGAATGTGTCGTGATATCCCAAAGGACACCCTAAGAAGTTAGAACAAACAATTTTATCAGCTACGCAGTATTTAATAGAGTTAAGGAGGGCTATTACTGTGATATCGCTCCCACTTAATATCAAAGATAGGAACGCTACCGCCCTTTGATATTCCGCGACATCACACTGCGTAGTTAATCTGCCTCTATCTATCTGGAATTGAGATAGAGGTTTTTTGTCATAAACCGAGCCAAAGATCGGACTTTCACCCGGTTATTTTATTGCGTATGCATTATCCACAATTTGTGTTTATTATCAACCTAGTTGAATGGTTAAAGAGCAGATACGGGATGCGAGTGAACTAGTGGCGAAGAGCTAAAGAGCAGATGAGAGTAGCGAGATACGAGTAAACGAAGAGCCTAAAGCCGTGTCGGGATGCTTTTAGCTCCTCCCCTTTATCACAACTGTTGCTTGGCAGAAAATACCAACATAAGGGGAGGCTGGGAGGGGTTGGTAACACATAGATTAATATCCCCCTCTAACTCCCCCTTTGATGAACATCACCGATCAAAAACGAACGGCGTTCAAGGGGGAGAACCAAAAGCTAGACCCAATGAATATCACGATATCTTAAGCTATTCGTTATTCGTTATTCGATTATTCGAGACTGCTCTTTCCCCACTCTTCGTATCCCGCTTACTCGTCACCCGCATCTGCTTTCGATCTACTTAACGCTACTCGGCCTTTGGAACCAAGGTGAGCGAGCATCGGTTTGATCGAACAAGTTGTATTGCTTGTTCAGCACTTGGCCGCCGTCACGTGTGATCGGTAACCAGGTAAAGCCAGCGCGGCTTGAGCTTGGTTTCACGGTAACAAGATCAAACGGAATCGATACATAGAAGCCTTTGGTATAGCTGCCTTCACCGTACTCTTCCGTTGTCATGTCGGTTAAGCTGACAAACGCACCGGCAATAACGCCACTCTTGAATTGCTTAGAGAAATCGACACGAGTCCCGATATCACCCGCAAGGAATTTACCGACGCCCACTTTAAGCAAGGTATCGCTCAAGAAGTCCCATTGTGGGGTGTAGTAACCGGTGATGAAGCCCGTCGTGCCCTTATCGATCACTTTGTACGTTCGGCTACTGTCATCTGGGTTAACTTGAATCTCTTCATCAAACGTGCCAAACCAGCTTTCTGGATCGCGCTGGCTTATTGCAGTCATGTCTGCACCAATGGCCCAGTTTTGGTTGAATGGTCGATACAGGATTTCGCCACCCACACCCGCAAACATGCTTTCAAGGTACCCCCCGTAAGCTTGGGTGTAGACACCGCTGCCGTAGTCTTCAAACCACGTCAGTTGTAAGCGATCTAAGCGAACCGGATCGTCAACGTAAGAGCGGAATAAGGTTCTTACTCTTGGCGTTTGGTCAGTGCCGTCTGATGGGACGGTATAGTTAAACTTGTCGTAGTTATCGACTAAGTTAACGTACAAAGAGCCCGACAGTTCAACATTGTTTAACGCCCAGAACGAAGCGTTGGTGTATAAACCCAAACTGTATAAATAGAAGTTTTCAGCCGAACCGAACGATTGAGCTAGGTTTGGTGAAATCGACACATCGAATCGCTCACGCCCATCATGATAAATAACGGATTTCTTACGCTCTAACTCGTGAGTATCGGTTGCATCACTGGTTTGAGCATTGAGATAACTGTTATTAGCCGCCGCTTTGAACGCTTGTGCATTGACCGTTGTCTCGGTGAGTTCCATCGATTTATCGTTTTCGATGATTTTGTAAGTATCAATGTAACTTGGCACCGCATTCGCAATCACAGTCGCACCGCGTTCAACGGCGATATCTCTGTCTCGGTATTTGACCTGAGTGCCCTTGACTACAATGCTGTTATCGTCGACCAAGATTTGCGCTTGTTCATAACCAGCGATCGTTTCAAGTTGGCTTGCAAGGGCCGCCATATCAATGTCATCAACCGTCTCGACACCACTCGGGCGTAACTCTGCTGTTTCGGTATCTCGCCACACGGAATACATTTCGTTGAAGTTGGTAGAAAGATCGAAGCCAAGGGTTAAAGTATCGCCTCGCTCATAGCTCACTTTCGCTGAGCCCCAATCGGTGAAACGGTAGACCGCGCCCACGTTCCATGGCGTGTGTTGTGTCATGTCGACACCACCACGTACTACAGGGAAGTCTTGAGAATAATCGTTGCCATCGTATTCAAGCTTTAAGGTTAACGGCTTATAAGGGGTTTGGTATTCAAAGCCGCCATAAATTGCAGCATCGCCTTTAAACCAACGCTCAAAATCGACACTGCCGCCATTGCCTTTAAAATCAGACGGGCGTTCACAATACTTGTCACTGGCTTTGCACAGTGGGTTAGTGAAATTGCCACTGGTGCCCATGTATCCCCAAGCCATGCCCAAGGTAAAATCAACAGGGCCAAAGCGTTTGGTCGCTGCAACAAATTCGCCATCAAATAAACCGGTACCACCAAAATCACGCATACCGACCGACACTTCTGGTAAGTAATACCCTTCTTCGATTAAGCGTACTTTAAAGTCGATACCTTTATCGGTGTGCTTAGTACAACCACTGAATGAGTTTTGAGAGCAGTCTTGATTGCCACTACCGCTATAATAAAGATCTTGAGTTTGTGTATAGCGAATGGTGGTTTCAAGCCAAGGCATCACCTGCAGGCTGACATTATAAAAATGGTATTCATTGTTGAACGAAGCACTAAAGTTGAACTCGCCTTCTGGTGCCATTCGGCCTGTCGGCATTTGCATTAAGCCAACACCACCAAAGTTCATTTGCGATGTTCTGTATTCAGTGTCGTCGAATGACGATTTTTCTGCTCGAATCGAAGAGGAATCAATGACTGTCTCTGCTCGAATCGACATGCTATTGGTCATTAATAAAGCACAAGTAACCGATGTGCACACTGCCGATAGAGGGAATGATTTCTGTTTCAGCATTACAGGCCAACCTTATGACGTAGCAAATCGACAATATCTTGGTTCAACGTTGAGTATTCCGATGGCAAAGAGTAGAACGCCATAAATACGATGGCACCTGGTGCTAAGTAAACCGGCTGTTCGTTCCAGTATGCGTATTGAATGGTTTGTACCTCGCCATCTGGCTGGACAACATAAGCCACGCTTTTATCTGCAGATTCACCAATAAAGCCATTCGGTAATGCATCGAGGTAATCATTCAACGTACCATGCTCAATCAGATTCATTGTTACCGACTCTTTCATTGCACCCATCAACTGAATTGACGTTGGTCGTTGTGGTAAGTACAGAGAAAAGGCTTGAGTTTGACTGTCTGACGGCTTGTTAGTATGAGAACTTGAAACAAGCAGTGGGTTCTTATCTGGTTGCGAGATAACCGCATTTCGGTCTAGCTCAATAAAAACTCGATTGAGATATTGGAAAGAGGCTAACTGTTGGCGCACTAAGTTTGCTTCTGGCTCTTCTACTGCGAAAGCTTCAAGCTGGTTCAGTACATTGCGCTTTTTGGCTTCGATAGCTTGGTTAGCTTCTTTAAATCCAGTAACTGCAGTCGCTTCAGTATTGGTTATATCAAACAGTTGAGCCGAAAGGGGGAAGTAACCAATAGTACCGTTAGCGTTAGAGCTCGCATTCACGTTTGCGTCGTCTAATACACGAAGCAGTCGAACGTTAGTTTGATACTCAAGCGTCACACCTTGAAGAGGAAGCTCGATTGTTGTTTTAATCGACGAAGAGCGTTCAGGCGTAACAAGATCAGAAGCCGAAGAAGCGGAGCTCAAAGCAAACAAAGCGCTCATCATTAACAGAGCTCTCATCGTTAATAAAGTTCTCACCAATGGCAACCGACGTCCCGTCATTTTTGATGTATGACTCATATAATTCATCATTTTAGTTCATTACCCTGTTCGTTAATTGCTTTGATAATGCTTAAGGACGGTTAACTCAAGCCTTGTCATATCAGGGCCTAAATACTGTATGGTTTTTACCACTTTGCCTTCGCTGTCGACCCAATATTCGTTGGTGATGTCTTGTTCTAATATTGGGAATTGAATTTTTTCTTGGAATTTCTTGGTATCGATAGACGCTAACGGAGTTTCAACCGTGTCATTTCCCACATACGTTCGGGTGATGTTCGCTTTATAGCCGAATCGATAGTTAGGTTGCCAGTCGTAAACCGCTTGCCATTTTTGAGCTCCGGGGTTGGCAGACACATCAAACGCAGAAGAAGAATCGGCTGACGAATTGTTTGCAGAAGAGAATGTATTTAACGGTTGGAATGCCAAACCAGATAGGTTTTCGTAAGGAAGCAATAGCGTTTGTACGACACGTCCATTTTCAGTGACGATCATCGCTTTGTCAGAAGACATCCACTTTAACTGCTCTGCGCCCGTTTGCGGGTTTTCACCGACGTACGCTAAGACCATGAAGATCTTACCTTGGTCATTCACTTCTGCATAAATGCTGGAATAAGGTAACGTTTGAATGTATTCCTTGGATAGCTCAACATCGGAGCTTCCAAAAAAGGCTTCATCAAAAGTAGAGTTAACGTCTTGAAACTGCTGAGAACAACCAGCAAGAAAAAGACCAAGAGATATGATTAGAGGTTTAAGCATGACGAGTTCTGCTTCCTAGCAATCTGGTTGCTGATGTCCAATATGGAAAATTAATCAATTAGATATAAAAAAACCACTTTATGCTTTCACATAAAATGGTTTTAAACGCCTACTCAAAAATTATCGAGTCGTTGTTGTCGTTGTTGCACCGCTTTCGTTAGAAGCAACCGCTACAGCTGCTGCTGCCGCTACTGCTGCTGTCGCTACTGCAACTGTTGTTGCTGTGCCAGCTGCTGCTGCAGATGCACCCGCGCCAGCTGCTGTACCAGTACCTGAACCAGTACCCGCTGCTGCTGTAGTTTCAGCTGCAAATGCAGCACCTGAGAAGCTAACTGCTAATGCAGCTGCTAGAGCCATCTTTTTCATAATGATTTCCATTAATATAAACGTTTATATGTAGAAGATGATTTTCACACCCTCAAACAGTTGCTCAGCTTAAACAACTGATTGATCATCATAGATAATAACCACAATCAAGTAAATGGATAAATCATAAGCAATACCTTATAAAGCAATATTTAGGAAATAGCGTCACATAAAAATGGCCTTAGAGACTGTGGAGGTCAACAAAGCTATGTTTGTATAACGCAGAAGCCAGTACCAATGATCATAAGAGAGCGTAAACCATATCTAACTAAACCCTGTCGCCCGAGCCTTTACCTAGTACGGTTTGAATAATGTATTGAAAGTACAATTTAGTACTCAACGTCTGAATCATGCGTTGATCCCACTCCGCGAGTTTTTTCGGTGTCGACATGTCGATATCATTGATTTGAGCTAGTCCGGTTACGCCAGGCCTTACCGCCAGCACGCCTCTCGACTCTCTTTCATTGATGAGCTCTTGCTGGTTAAACAGGCATGGCCTTGGACCAACTAAACTCATTTCACCTTTAAGTACGTTGTATAACTGAGGCAGTTCATCAAGCTTGGTCTTACGCAGGAATCCACCTAGTTTAGTTACAGAGCTCGCCCCAACTAAGTGAGTCGCAACAGATTTTGTTTCCACTGGCATAGTGCGGAATTTAACTAAAGTGAATGGCTTTTTGTTGCGACCAACTCGGGTCTGAAAAAAGACAGGAGAACCCGTGTCAAAGTAACCAAGGATACAAATAATGAGAAATGCTGGCCAAAGGAACAGCAAACCAAAGAAAGCAAAAATAAAATCGAACAAACGAATCAAAATATGTGTCCTATCAAATTCGGATTGAAAACGTGGGGGCACTATAAGCACCACTAATCAATAAAGGATACCTGAAAAATTTATGGACAAGAAAGCCATAAACTACCTAAAACGCATCAATGCGACTTCAAGTAAGCTTCTACGGTTCTTTTGATCCCTTGTTCAAAACTTACAGGGGGGTTCCATCCCAATATCTCTTTCGTCAAACCTATATCCACTTGGAGGTTGCCGCATATTCTTTGCGCTATGTGCTGTCTATTTAAAACTGACGATCCAGCTTGTATCCAAGACATTGGGATTGGAATTAATCGCGGTGATTTCCCCATAGCATGAGCGATGGTTTGCATCAATTGAGTTGTCGATACATCCTGATCATCAGAAGCTAAGAAGGTATAGCCCGGAGCTGAAGGGTGCTCGCAACAAGTTAGTATCAAATCGGACAAATTATCCAAATAAACCAAGCTTCTCTGGTTCTTTATAGCACCAAACGGTAACGGAATGCCTTTATCAATCAAACGCATCATAGATAAGAAATTTGCTTTGACGCCAGGCCCATAAACTAATGGAGGCCTAATGATAACCACTTCTAGCCCTGTCTCTTTTGAAAGCTTAGCCAACTCAACTTCAGCTTCATACTTGCTCAAACCATAAGGGTCTTGCGGAGTATTCTTTAAATTCGGTTCAAAGGGTAAATTTGGCTCACTGAATTCACCGTTAACTTTAATAGAGCTGACAAATACAAACCTTTTAACGCCCGCTTCAGCGGCTTGCTTCGCTAGGTTCAAAGTGCCAAGGGTGTTGATATCTCGATAGGCAGTTAAAGCACCTTGCTCACTCTCATTCATTTGATGCACTCGAGCAGCACAATGAACAACACAATCCACACCTTCGAATGCACCAGACCAATCGGTACTCGAATCAATAGAAGAAACAGCAAAGCTATTAACGGCCAAGTTATTAACAAACTGGCTATTAACAAACAAGCTATTAGGCTGTATTTGTGCCGCTTTTCGCACTACAGGCACAACTTCCCACTGACACTCTTGTGCTAAATTCGCAACGCGAGAGCCGACAAAGCCCGTACTACCAGTGACTAATAATTTCATAATACAAAAAAGCTCTACATATTGAATAAAAAACAAGCAGCATCAACAGCAAAACTACTGAGCAACACAGAACCATCAATTACGACTAGCTTACCGCACTTAAGAGCATTAAAATATCGCAGATATTAAATTACTCAGCTACAGCTTGTAAGCCTGATTGAGAACAGTTACCAAGGAATATAATGATTAAGCCGATACGCCTTATCCTCAATACTAAACGAAAAAATAAGCGTTTGATCAGTATTGGCTACGACATATTCGCGATAACTATATCGGTTTATTTAGCTATAGCTTTAAGGCTAGGCACATACACTTTTGAACTGGGTTTAGATGAATGGGTAACACTATTACTCACCATTTCGGTGACTATATTTAGTTTCGCTAAACTCGGGATGTATAGAGCGGTATTACGCTACATGATGTTTCCTGCGGTCGGGAACATATTTCTCGCGGTGTTTATATCATCGCTCACCTTAGTCTTGAGCGGATTCTTCTTTCATACCTTCATCCCCAGAAGTGTCCCTTTTATCTATGCTGGGTTAGCCATACTGACATTAGGCGGGCCAAGAATCATGATCCGCTCTGCTTATGACCAAGTTTTTAAACGAAAAAAGCCCAATGTGTTTATCTACGGGGCTGGCGCAACAGGGCGAGAACTCACATACGCTCTGATCCATGGTGATGAGTACAACCCTGTTATTTTACTCGATGATGATCCTAGTAAAAGAGGCAATATCTTCTTTGGATTAAAAGTCCATCATCCTAGTGAATTTGAACACCTTCAATCTCTGTACCAGCCAGTAAAACTGTTGCTTGCGATCAACAATATCAACAAAGGTAAGAGATTAAGACTTGTAGAAA
The DNA here is from genome assembly GCF_041466145.1 of Vibrio sp. 10N.239.312.D08. NCBI lineage: Bacteria > Pseudomonadati > Pseudomonadota > Gammaproteobacteria > Vibrionales > Vibrionaceae > Vibrio > Vibrio sp. 10N.239.312.D08. The sequence continues at coordinate 12,148 of NZ_JBFSSD010000009.1, forward strand.
AACTGTCTAATTGGCCTATCGCTATACAATCCGTACCGTCAGTGGAAGATATCGCTGCAGGCAAAGCAACGGCGACCGAAGTAAAAGATCTTGATGTTGCTGATCTATTAGGTCGAACACCGATTACCCCAGATAACAACTTATTGACTAAGAATATATTCGATAAGAGTGTCATGGTTACCGGAGCCGGAGGTTCAATAGGTTCTGAACTGTGCCGTCAAATCATAGCTCAAAAACCAAAAACACTGGTCTTATTCGAGTTAAATGAATATAACCTTTATAAGATCGAACAAGAGCTCAATGCGACCAAGCATAACCTTAAAAGCCAAACTAAAATTATTGCTGCACTAGGCTCAGTTCAAAGACAAAATCGCCTTGAAAAGCTAATGACAAGCTATGAAGTTGACACTTTATATCATGCCGCAGCCTATAAACACGTACCTCTAGTCGAAGACAATGTCGTAGAAGGGATCCGAAATAATGTTTTTGGGACATTATCCTGCGCGCAAGCTGCAATAGAATGTGGTGTTAAAAATTTCACTCTCATTTCTACAGACAAAGCCGTGAGGCCAACGAATGTAATGGGAGCCAGTAAAAGAATGGCGGAGCTCGTTCTTCAAGCTCTGGCAGACAAAGATACTCAAACGACCTTTACTATGGTGAGGTTCGGTAATGTTTTAGGCTCTTCTGGGTCCGTTGTACCGCTATTCAAGAAACAAATTAAAGCCGGTGGTCCCGTCACCGTTACGCATCCAGACATCATCCGCTATTTTATGTTGATTCCTGAAGCGGCGCAGCTCGTCATTCAAGCTGGCGCCATGGGTAATAATGGCCAAGTGTTCGTGTTGGATATGGGAGAGCCAATTAAGATCCTAGACCTAGCAAAACGCATGGTGCACCTGATGGGAATGAAAGTGAATCTTGGTTCAAGTTCGGATGAAGGCGATGTTGAAATCAAGTTTACAGGCCTGAGGCCTGGTGAGAAGCTATATGAAGAGCTTCTTATTGGGGACAATGTTGAAGGAACCAGCCACGAAAAAATCATGACAGCTAAAGAAAGCAAACTGAGCTGGCCTGAAATGCAAGTTCTCTTAAACGAACTGGATGAATGCTGCCATGATTTCAATGTAGAGTGTATCAAGCGCATATTGCTTGAAGCACCTACTGGCTTTGTACAAAATGTAAATTTAAAAGACGTATCGACAAGTGGTAATAAAACGAACTAATTACGATCCATCTATTTTAAATTTTTTGGTATTTATATTCGACTAAATGATTTTTTGATAATTAAGGTTCTTTTAATACAAACCACTTATTATTTTCAGTATTGACAAACAAACATACTCATCGGTAGCAGTGCGCTATTAGCCCTTCCTTTGCTAAGGGCCGAAATTATGGTTAAAAATTCGTGGTATAATTTAATGAAAAAACTTGTTATCTATTTTGGCTCTTCAAAAAAAGAGCTTTACCAGATTGATATGTGGTCCCAGCTACTGCATGAACTAAGCAAAACCTTTGCGGTAGAGATAATATTTCGCCAGCCTATGGCTTACTACGCCTACGAAGGCCCATTTAAAAAGCACTTCTGCTTACGGGCGAGTAAGCTTGAAAGCTACGTACTCAACCATGATATTGCTGCATGTATTTACGTCAACAATACCATGCTTAACTACCATATGCTTAAGTATCACCACTTTCCTCAGCTCCATATTGGCCATGGTGAGAGTGACAAGAGTTGCTCTAGCACTTTCCACTTCAATGCCTACAGCAAAGTATTGGTCGCAGGTCATGCAGCTAAAGAACGATTATTAAAAATTGGCATAAACGATGCGAATATCGCTGTGATTGGCCGACCAAGCACAACGATAGATCCATCCCCAGAAATTGATTCCATCCGCAAACTCGCTGGCGACCGAAAAATCATTGCTTATACACCAACATGGGAAGGTGGGAGTAAGGAAACACGCTACAGTTCTATTGATGTGCTCGGAGAGGAATTGATTGAATACTATCGAAATCAAAGTGAGTATTTCCTTGTGTTCAAGCCTCATCCACTGATTGGTAAGAAAAGCAAAACGCCTAAGAAAGCACTTAAAGATATCAAAAAAACTATTTCAAGTAGTAATAATATCGCAATCTTTGAAGGTGATATAAACAGCCTATTCCCAATCGTGGATGGGCTCTATACCGATATTTCTAGTGTTGTTATTGATTACATGCAATACAACAAGCCATATGTCACTTATGTACCCGAATGGGAAATAGAAGACTTTGAAGATATTCAAAGTGTCAATTCTTCACAGTTTGGTCATGAATATAACCACCTAATGTCGAGCCTAAATACCTTACTCCAGAAAGACGTCAATTATGCCGATGTTTATAGATTCTATATTGAAAACAATAATTTAAACTGGGTGTTATCACAAATAAAAGCTGAAGCAAATATAAAATAGTTTTCCCCTCAATGTCCCTCCCTTAAGTATTATTTAGGTTGGGACATCGAAGAGCTGTTAATTGTCTTACTATTCATGTTCTATGTTGAAAGTTTTTCTTTAATCGAGAAACGATAGAGAGAGCTCTCTTCTTCGGCTTGCGCTCTGGAGTGTAGGAATTTACAGCTTTAAGCTTTGTATTGGCCAACAACACCTCTTTTAACTCTCTTTCAAATTTTTGTATCTTTTTATTTTTGTTAGACTCTTGGTTGTGAAATTTAATTAATCTCTCAAGATTAAATACATCCTCCTTGATAATTAGTTGTGCCTTGAGCAATGTCATTATTTCAAAATTTTGTTCAATTTCCTCTTCATTTAATTTCCCAAAGTAAATGTGGGCCATTTCAATTATATCTTTCTTTTCTTGAGATGAATAATCACTATAGAACTCAAGAAGAGGCATTATTGCATTGATATTTCTTTTATTTAAAATTTTCTTAGCTTCATTATTTATTTTACCTATACTTAAATCATCAATTAAACAAGCTATTTCCAATCTATCCATAAAGTATCTAATGTTATTTTTATTATTTGATACACTGGTCTTAACAACTCGCCACTGATAGACAGTTTCAGGTATTATAGCTATTACCTTTGCTAAGAAATAACAATTAAAGGTGAATAAAATATCTTCTATTTTATTTCCCTCAAGAAATCTTAATTTGTTATCAATTAAAAATTTTCTTTTATATAGCTTATTCCACACACCTGCATTTTCTAATAACACTGGAAAATCATTAATATTTGTTAATCTTTCTCTAACATAAATAGGAATTTGAGGTTGAGGAGTCCATATTTTATCAGAATTAAACCTCTCTACCCTCCCCATTACAAGATCTGCATCTGTGCTGGTAAATTTATTTAACAAGAGCTCTAATGCATTGTTAGGCAAAATATCATCAGAGTCCATGAAAGAAATATACTTCCCTCGTGCTTCATCTATACCCCTATTTCTTGCCTTTGATGCTCCACCATTGCTCTGACTAATAATTCTTATTCTTTCATCTTTTTTAGCTGCTTCTTCCAATACTTTCAAACTATTGTCAGTCGAACCATCATTAACAAATATCACTTCAATATTAGTTATTGTTTGCGACTGTAAAGAGTTTATAGCATCTTTTAAATACTGTTCCACATTATAAACAGGAACAATAACTGATATATCCACATTCATTTTCATACCTATAAGAAATCATACCTATTTTAAGGTTTATATAATGATGATAGCCCACATAAGCAGTTATAGCATCATTCAAGATGAATAAGTTAGGAGATTAACAAATAATTACAATTTACTTTAGAGTTAAGCTGCTGTATAAACATTAATAATGAAGTGCATTTTTGTTATTAATAAAGCGCGCACAGAAATACATCATAGCGCAAATTGTGCCACGTGATTTCTAGCCAATACTCAATCATTAATTATAAGCCTTCTACCTCGTTATTAAGACGAAAACTCTATACTGTATTTTATATGCATTTTTTGATTCAACAAAAAAACCTCCATGATAATCAGACATGGAGGCGTATATTGTATTTTTAATTATGGGTTATTAATTTAACTAATAAATTCTTTAACTTCTATTTTTTTAACTGCCAATATATTTTTTGTCAGCCTTGGTACAGAAACTACAATCATTCTCGAAACGAAAAAGATTGGTACTAAATGAAGTATATTTCCATTGTGAGTATAAGCCGTGTAAGCTAAATACCCGACCATTATTATATACATTCCCAAGGAGTATACCTCTGTATAAAACTCAATGTTTTTTGACATAAAGTCAGCAAGTAATTCATCAAATATATACAAGCTTATTACGACAACTAATGTACAAAATATAAAGTATGGAATATTAAATAGAGCGATAACTGAAAGACAAAATACATTTAGTATAAAGTCAGATTGTATTTCAACCGATTTTGATAAAAACTCTTTTGCTTTTTTAACTGTTTTAATAAAATCTGGATACTGTTTATGCTTTTCAGCTAAGCTTTTTTTCTTACAACTTGTACTTTTGTAGTTAACAAACATATAAGACAGGAGTAAAAAAACAAACCCACTTATCATTAATACCAACAAGAAAGTCAAATCATTGGTCAAAAAGTCAGGTAATAAAGCCTGTAGTTTCTGAGGCACCGCATTAGTTCCCATGATTAAAACAAATTGAAGAGGTACAATCATGATGACAACTTTCATCAAACGATTCAGGGCAATATAAAAAGATGCCACAAACAATGAATCAAGACTAAATTTTTTGTATATGGCTATCATACTCTTTGTTTTATTTAACATTATCTCTTTCAAGAACCTCTTTTTTAAAAACCTTCACAGAGTTATTTACTTTTCCATTAAAGCGCTCAGATTCAATGCCTCGCTTTTCGCGCATACCATCATTGTTCTGAAAATTAGAAAAAAAATAAATTAACTCTTCTTGGCTATTAATTCTCATACCAGGACAAAACCCATCGAATTCGTAACAAAAACCATTCTCTTCTTTATATATTTCATAATCGTAATCATATATTGCTATTGGTCTATCAAGAATTAGGTAATCAATTATTATACTTGAGTAGTCAGAAATTAAGGCATCGTAAGTATGCAGATAGTCACTAATTTCAGGCTCTGTTTCAGGTGTAGATAGCTTTATATTTTCAGATAAAAAACTTTGATCTTCAGGCAGAAATAAAGGGTGTGGTCGATAATATAAAACTATATTATTTTCCTTCAAAAACCTATCTAGTTCATTGATGTTAAAATCATCGAACTTCAAGAAAGAGCCTTTATCATTGTAACGCCATGTTGGTGCATATAACACTTTACATAACTTATATTTTTTAGAGTAATTACTATTCAGTTTTACAATTCTATCCGTTCTAGGCTGGGAAGCGTATATAAACTTATGGGTTGAGCAACCAAACATATTAGAAAGGATACTTGCTACCTCTTCCGTCGGAGCAAAATGATAAGTGAAGTTTGAAGTATTCAAATAATAATAGATACGTTTTAATATGCTAACTTTATTCTCAAGTAATCCAGATGCTTTAACAGGGATACCATGCCCCAAATGTAATACTTTTCTATTTATTGCTAAGCCCAAGCCTTGAACGGGGAGATCGAAGTATGAGCAGACCCATACGGAAGATCGCAGGCAATATATTTTATCAGCTATAGATTTATTACTTATAAAGTAATTTCCATATAATTCATTTAGCCTTGCTCTTTCTACATCATCACAGATAACAAAACGGCATTGATAATCGATTTTTGATTTTATTACGTCTTCAAATAAATATTTTGAGTTTGATGTGAAATCCCCTTTAAACGAGGACATGAAAATGATACGTCTTTCTTTTCGTCCAGGGATAAACAGTAAAACCAAAAAAAAAGTTGAAAGGAAACGATAGATTCTTAAAAAAGTATATTTATTCACAATAATGTACCAAACGGTGCCAATACAATCATCAACACCGTTTATTTATTTAGATTACTATTCAGCTAATGAGTATAGCGCTGAATGGAATAAGCTAAATGCTTTTTCAGGAGAGTCTCCCATTACATATTGACGATAATCAATCCGAACGGCTTCTCTTTCGTCAAGTGCTACCCCATTATTGAAGTAGTATGTAGTATTATTTTTAAGAAGAATATTACAGCACTTCGCAATCGGGAATGTTTCCTCAAATAATTCATCATCATGAGGATTAGTAATGTATATTGGCTTATTAAAGTACAAGTAATCTGAAATAACGCTTGATACGTCAGATATTAACATATCAGACTGGTTCATTTGCAGGTAAATATCAGACTCTGAATCAAAGATAACAGATTCGTTGCTTTGGTACTTCAGCTTCAACTCACCGATTTTATCGGTAAACTCTTCATCATTTGACCCTGTAAATGGATGCAACCGGACAACAACTCGTAAACCAGTAGCAACTAGAAGTTCAAGCAATTGTTCCATCATGACCAGCACAGATGAATAACTCGAGTCTGAATGCGCACCCTCCCATGTAGGAGCATACAAAACAGTCTTTTTATCTGACACTGTTCCGATTGACTGTATTTCCGATACTTTTAGTGCAACATTTGGTCGACCAACCTTATAAAAGTACCCATCAGGTAATTCTATATTGTTACGTTTAAATCTATCAATATGTGCATCTCCCGCAACGAAAGAAGAATCATACATCTTGAATAGATTGTGCGCGCTGGCAACTTTATCACTATCGCCATGACCAATAAAAACATGTTTTATATTAACATCACGAACAAGGTGAATATTTTTACCTGTATTTGCAGTGTAAAGTACAACTTTAACTTCTGGGGCAGATATTAAAGACGAGATTGAACCAGCATTAGGGATGTAATACACAGGTATCGACGTCTCTTCCTCTAGTTCTAAGCCATGTAACTCACGAACAACAATGGCTACGTCATTGCCAAGCTGCTCAAGTACAGGTAACCACATTCTTACTTGATACAAGCTTTTTTTTGTACCACAGTGGTGAAGTAGAATTGGAACTGTAATAGCTTCATCATGAGCTAACCCACTACTCAAATTAGCACGCATTTTTCTCGCGTATTTAACCCCAGTCGCCAAAAAATACTTTACAAATTTTTTATAGAAGTATTCTTTTAAAGCTGACATCTAAAGTTAACTCCAGTCACATCATTAGATAGAGCTATTAGTGTTACGTCAGCCACTTCCTCTGGTGTTAATAATGTTTTCTCACATTCAAGCCCAAAATTCTTTTCACGCATTGGCGTTTTAGTACGATCCGGTGTGATACAGTTTATTCTAACGCCATGTGGAGCCCACTCTTCACTTAAAGCTTGCGTTAAGTTAACAATAGCGGCCTTAGTAGAAGAATATACAGAATAGAAAGCACGGCCACGAGTATATGAACTTGAACTGAATAAGATTAAGTTCCCACCGGTTTCTTTTAAATACTTAAATGCAATTCGAGCTAGATTGAAGTTTGATATCAGGTTGACATCAATATCTTCACGAATTTCTTCTTCCGTTGTTTGTGCTAATGGTTTTTTGTTTAAGCTACCCGTAGTATTTATAATGGCATCAATACGTTGATGTTTTTCATAGATATCAGCTAAGAATCGTTCAATTGCAGATGAATCTGTAATTGATGCGCCTGTTTCTGTACGAGAAAATGAATAAATTAGTGCACCAGATCCATCTAGTTTTTCGATTATGCTTTTACCGATACCGTAACTACCACCAAAAACAACCACGACTTTCTTATCAAATTTACTTAGATCAACATCGGTACTTGCAATGTCTTTTTGATTTAGCTGAAACAATATGTCAGCGACTTGAATATCATTTGGGTTCGTGATTTTAATGTTATTGTAATCACCAGAAACGACCTTGATATCTACATCTGGAAGGAAGTGTTTCACTACACCACAGTCATCAGTAACAAGGAAGCCAGGATCTTGGTCCATCAACTCATATGCTTTCAATAAGGTCGTTAAGTGGAAGCCTTGAGGTGTTTGACCTTGGTATAACTCACTACGTTTTGGTATGTCAGCAATGCAGCCGTCTTTTACCTTAATGATGGTATCTGTACATGGTACAGCGACATCAACAGACTCATTAGCGTCAAGGTCAATAATGCATTGAGTGATAATTTCATCAGAAATGAAAGGTCTAACGCTGTCATGAATAAGTAACTTTACTTTGCTACCTTCGTGCTTGCCTTTGATACACGCTAGTGCAGATCGAGTAGAGTCTGCTCGTTCTTTACCACCACATACAATATGGGTCACTTTACTGGTTGCTTGAAGGTTTACAATGTTTTCAACTTTATTGATGTATTCAGCTTTACAAACAATAATTACTTCATCGATAAGATGGTGATTTTCGAAAGCAGCCAATGTGTGTTCGAAAACCGTCTTACCTGACAGTTTTACAAATTGCTTTGGTAAATCACCACCAAAACGACTGCCAACGCCACCGGCTAAAATCACAGCTATGTTTGTATATTTCGACATTTTCTACCTTTGACCTACAGGACACCAAACTTATAAACGGAGCCGAATTATAAACTAAAACATGCCAACAACCTAACACAACAGGGTAAAGAACAGACAGCATCCACCCGATTAAAAAGACGTTCTTGTTAGATAACCCGCTCTACCTGTGATTATTGAATGCTCTCGATTTCTTACAAAATCAGGTTCATGTTTATGCTCCAAAACCCTTCAAGTCCTTCGCATTTATAAACAACGGTTGTTTTTCCATATCAACGATTATCTTCAATCCGAAAAGTTAGACCCTGAGATGGAAGTAATCAGGAGTGATGGTATGCAAAGTCGACCATGCTATTCATAGAGCACTGCGTTAAGTAAAGTCCAAGTACCGCTTGTAGATGCCATTTCATTCCCCCCTCCCCAAAAAAATCGACAAAGCTGGGCTATGGTTCGATTTGTATAGGCCCTTGAAACTTATGGCACCACATTAATGAGAATTGCCTATCACTCACCAAATTAGGAAAGCATTGGTAAAAATGAAGCAAAAGTACTCGTTGGCGAGCATCATTATTTACCGTGTTACTGCTCTCTGCAGTCAATTGAACAAGAATATAATAATAAAGTGATGAGATTCATATTTAGACTTCTAAATAATTGGAGCCCCTCTGAAACGAGCCTTTCACCTTAGCGTTTAAGAAACAGAAAGTAGTGCTTCTTATGTATTCTCATTCCTATTATCGCTATACTCCATGCTTACAGTTTTTCGCCCAATAACGAATAAGAGTTCAAGATATGCAAGAGTTAGTTCCATTTGTTCAAGAGAATATGATTTTAGCCATCGTATGGATCGGCTTGGTTGTTGCCATCATTGCGAACGTTATCAAGACATCAAACGCAGCTTATAAAGAGATCACGGCAGCGCAAACCACACACATGATTAACCGTGAAAACGGTGTTGTGGTTGATATTCGTACTAAGGATGAGTTCAAGAAAGGCCATATTACTGACGCAGTTCACATTTTACCGTCAGATATCAAAGCAAATAACTTTGGTAACCTTGAAAGTCACAAAGCAGACCCAATCATCGTAGTATGCAAGACTGGTCAAACCGCTCAAGAAAGCGCGAACTTGCTGGTTAAAGCAGGTTTCGAAAACGTAAGCGTGCTGAAAAGCGGCTTAGTGGCTTGGAGCGAAGCTAACCTTCCTTTGGTTAAAGGTAAGAAGTAGTTAAAGGTGAAAAGCCTTTAAAGATAAACAGCCGTTAACGACAAGAAGTAAGCTGACAGATAAACTAACTTTCAGGCTTTGTTCGATAAATTGAATGAACAGAGTCTAATTTGAAATTTTTAAGGACAAGAAAATGGCTGAAGCAGCACAACAAGACGCACAACAGAACTTCGCAATCCAACGTATTTTCCTAAAAGACGTCTCTTTCGAAGCGCCAAACTCTCCAGATATGTTTCAAAAAGAGTGGAACCCAGATGTAAAACTGGACCTAGACACTCAAAGCCGTGAGCTTGGCGAAGGCGTTTACGAAGTTATCCTACGTCTAACTGTTACTGTTAAGAATGCAGAAGACACAGCATTCCTTTGTGAAGTTCAACAAGGCGGTATTTTCTCTGCAAGCGAAATGGAAGCTGGTCAACTGGCACATTGCCTAGGTGCATTCTGCCCGAACATCCTGTTCCCATACGCGCGTGAAACAATTTCTAGCCTAGTGGTTAAAGGTACCTTCCCACAACTGAACCTAGCTCCAGTAAACTTTGATGCTTTGTTCATGAACTACCTACAAAACCAAGCTCAACAAGCTGAAGGCGAACAGGCTTAAGTCTCAAAGTAGAACTTAACTCTAACGATTCAAGCGCTAGTTCGCTTTTAAATGCACATCGCAACTTCTGCGATGTGCATTTTTTCTTTACACTGTACTAAAGTTGAAAGCTCTTCTTATTTTAGTGGAAAGCTTTTCCAGAATTCTTCGATTTCCCTCAATATTTTTAGGTGGAAGCATGACAGACACAACTCACCCGACCAACACGACAGACGCTTACGGTAAAGACAGCGCTTACGGAAAAGAGATCGCCATGACTGTCATTGGTGCAGGTTCTTACGGAACCTCTTTAGCTATCTCTCTAGCGCGTAACGGTGCAAACGTTGTTCTTTGGGGGCATGACCCTGCTCATATGGCTCGCCTTGAATCTGAGCGCGCTAATAATGAGTTTCTACCAAATATAGAATTCCCAGAAAGCCTGATCATTGAATCAGACTTAGAAAAAGCAGTGACTTCAAGCCGAGACCTTTTACTTGTAGTCCCGAGCCACGTATTTGGCGTTGTGCTTAATAGCGTTAAACCTTACTTAGCCTCGGACTCTCGCATCTGTTGGGCGACCAAAGGCTTAGAGCCAGAGACAGGACGCCTGCTTAAAGATGTCGCGCACGATGTGCTGGGTGATGGCTACTCTTTAGCGGTTCTATCCGGACCGACCTTCGCCAAAGAGTTAGCGATGGGCATGCCAACGGCTATCTCTGTCGCTTCACCTGATGAAGTTTTCCTAGAAGAGCTCCAAGAAAAAATCCACTGCGGCAAAACATTCCGCGTGTATGCAAACTCAGATTTCATTGGTATGCAACTTGGCGGCGCAGTGAAAAATGTTATCGCAATTGGCGCAGGCATGTCGGATGGTATTGGGTTTGGTGCCAATGCACGTACCGCACTCATCACTCGCGGCTTGGCTGAAATGAGCCGCTTGGGCGCAGCACTTGGTGCCCAGCCAGAAACCTTCATGGGCATGGCTGGATTAGGCGACCTAGTACTAACCTGTACTGATAACCAATCACGCAACCGTCGCTTTGGTTTGGCACTTGGCGCAGGCAAAGATGTAGATACCGCACAAGAAGAAATTGGCCAAGTCGTTGAAGGTTATCGCAACACCAAAGAAGTTTGGTTATTATCAGAACGCATGGGCGTTGAGATGCCAATCGTTGAACAAATTTATCAAGTGCTGTATCAAGGGAAAGACGCACACTTAGCAGCACAAGATCTACTTGCTCGAGACAAGAAGTCAGAGCGATAACATCGCGTATTCAGTCGTGGGATAAAATAGATAAGATGGATGGTAAAATGAAACACTGTGAACAACAAAAAGTTTGGCAATGCATTGTGAAGGAAGCTCGACAGCAGTCGGAGCAAGAACCTATGCTTGCGAGTTTTTACCATGCCACCATTATCAACCACGAAAGCTTAGGTGCTGCGCTTAGCTACATCCTAGCAAATAAGCTAAAAACAGCATCAATGCCAGCAATGGCAGTGCGTGAAGTGGTTGAACAAGCATTTAAGCAGGACCAATCGATTATTGATGCGGCCGCTTGTGATATTTGCGCGACGGTAAACCGAGATCCTGCGGTTGAGATGTACTCGATGCCTCTGCTTTATCTAAAAGGCTACCACGCTCTTCAAGGTTACCGAGTGGCTAACTGGTTGTGGAAGCAAGGTCGTATTGCGCTTGCCACTTACCTACAGAACCAAATTTCAGTTGCTTGCCAAGTGGATATTCACCCGGCGGCTCGTATCGGTAAAGCTATCATGCTTGATCACGCGACAGGCATTGTGATTGGTGAAACAGCCGTCGTTGAAAATGATGTCTCTATCCTTCAAGACGTGACTTTAGGGGGTACGGGTAAAGAAGGTGGCGATCGTCACCCTAAGATCCGAGAAGGCGTGATGATTGGTGCAGGTGCTAAAATCCTCGGCAACATTGAAGTGGGTGAAGGCGCTAAGATTGGTTCTTGCTCTGTGGTTCTACAAGCCGTACCGCCTCATACGACTGTCGCTGGTGTTCCTGCAAAAATTGTTGGAAAACCGAAAACTGACAAGCCGTCTTTAGATATGGACCAAGGATTCAATGGTCGCTCTCAGAACTTCATCCATGGTGATGGGATTTAAGAGCAGGTTCGGGATTCAACGAATAGCCGATAGCCGAGATGCGAAAAGACTCGCAGCAGATGCTGATTATTAATAAGAGCAAAATGACGATAATGATGAAACCCGTTCAATCAATGAGCACTGTTCTTTTGATATCTGCCAGCCTTGGTGTTGCTCTTTTGTCTTCATCATCATTTGCTGCATCTCAAGGTGAACTGAAAGGCGTATCAAGCGAAATCTCTCGTCAACAGAAAGCGCTCTCTTCCCAGCAAAAGAAACTCGATAGCCTACAGGCAAACCTCAAGAAGCAGGAGCTGTCCATCGCTTCACTTGAAAAAGCGATTCTAGACAGTAAAAAGCAGCTCAATACTGCTAATGCTAATATTGCTAATTTAGACACAAAGATTAAAGCGCTCACTGCGCAGAAAAAAGTCCAGACAGACAAGTTAGAGCAGCTCATTCAGACTTACTACATGACGAGTCGAGCTAAGGCTTCTTCTCACATTCTCAACACCGGTGTAGAAGAAGATCGCATCAGTCATTATTACCAGCACCTTGCCAAAGCTCGCTCCGCAACCATTAAAACGATTGAACAGACGCAACTTGAATTAGAAGAAAGCCACAAACAGCGTCAACTCGAGCAAGAACAAATCGCAACATTGTTAAAACAGCAAACCACCAAGCGTGACAAGTTGTCTCAGACTCAAACACAACGTAAGAAAACCGTTGGCAGTATTAAGAAGAATATTTCTGGCGACAAAAATTACTTGGCTGAACTTCAGCGAAATGAAACTCGCCTGAAAGCTGAAATAGCAAAAGCAGAAAAAGCGGCTCGAGAACGACGTAATGCAGTACCGATGGATGGCCTAGCAAAACGTAAAGGTAAGCTACCTTGGCCGATCAAAGATAAAGTTCTACATAACTACGGTTCACGTCAAACGGGGCAAATTAACTGGAAAGGCATGGTGATCAACGCCAAGTACGGTCAGCAGGTTAAATCCGTTTACTCAGGTACGGTGGTATTTGCCGAGTATCTGCGAGGCTATGGTTTAGTGGTTCTTCTCGATCATGGTAAAGGTGATATGACGCTCTATGGCTTTAACCAAGCACTACTGAAGAAAGAAGGTGACAAGGTTAAAGCGGGTGAAGCCATCGCGCTTGCAGGTGACACTGGCGGCCAAACACGCCCATCATTGTACTTTGAAATTCGTAGAAACAGCCAAGCTCAGAATCCAAAGAGCTGGTTGGTTCGATAAAGAGCAGATACGGGATGCAAGTATCTTTCTTCGAATCCCGTATATCGCTTACTCGTCTCTTTCTATTTAGAGTTCAACGCCCTTACACCATCTTCCAATAATGTCAGCTGCTCAAAACCTTGAGCTGTCGCAATCGGTTTAACCGTCGCGATCATCTGCAGCATTCCTTGATGAACCACTTGCTCGGTAATTTGAGCTTTTGGAGACATCGCAGATTGATACGCCAACCAACCTGATGCAATCAAGTGAAGAGACGTCACCATCGACTTCATTTCTGCATCTGTTGCCTTGAGTAAGTTCAATTCAACGAAGGCTCGCATGATACCCACAAGGTTGGTTTGCAGCTTTTCTTGTACAGCCATGTAATCAAGGTGGAGCTTTTCATCACGAGACAGTATTTCAGGTAGGTTCGCATAGAAGAATCGGTACTTCCACATCAGCGTGAAGATAGAATCTAGGTAGCGCTTGAGTAGCGTGAGGCTTTCTTGTTGCCCTTGAATCGGTGTGAACCTTTCAAGCAACTCTGTCGAATAGAGAGTAAAGATATCACGGACAATTTCTTGTTTGTTGCGGAAGTGGTAGTAGAGATTACCAGGGCTAATTTCTATATGCTCAGCAATATGATTGGTCGTAATACTGCGCTCGCCGTGCTCATTAAAAAGCTCTAGAGCAGCATCAACAATCTTGTCACGTGTTTTCATTAGTTATTAGTATCCCTATCCGTTTAGTGGTTCAGTATATCGCCACTAAGCGGATAGATCGAGCTGATAACATCTGGTCGAATTAGCTCTGACGAAAATAGAGTGGAATCAATCGTCCCTCAAATTAGCTAGGTCTATTGATTACAATTTAGATTTTAGAGCCTGTGAAAAAGAGATCGCACATTGATCTTTCTCCGATAGCTGAATAGATTGCTCTTGAGTCAAAGGCCACTCAACACCCAGTTCCGGGTCATTCCAGGCAATTGAGATTTCCGCAGTAGGGTTATAAAAGTCCGTACATTTATAAACAAATTCAGCCATATCGCTCATAACATAAAAACCATGAGCAAAACCTTCAGGCACCCATAATTGACGCTTATTTTCAGCAGAAAGGAACTCCCCAACCCATTGACCAAAGGTCGCAGAGTCTTTTCGAATGTCAACAGCAACATCAAACACCTCTCCCGAAATAACCCGAACCAATTTACCTTGGGTGTTTTCAGTTTGGTAATGTAAACCGCGTAGAGTACCCTTCTTAGACTTAGAATGGTTATCTTGTACAAATTGTGTTGATTTACCTGTGACTAACTCTTCAAATTGTTTTTTGTTCCACGTTTCCATGAAAAAACCGCGCTCGTCACCAAACACTTTGGGCTCTATAATTTTCACATCAGCTATGCGGGTATCTATTACTTTCATTATTTTATCCTGCGTACGCTTTAATATTGCTTAATGCCGCCTTCCAGTCACTAGGCTCGACCGCGAGAAGAGTCATAATTTTCTCTGTACTCAACTTAGAATTGATTGGACGCTTTACTGGCGTGATATATTGTTCGGTAGCAATAGTCGAGAGGCTCGGTTTACTTGCGATAACACCTTGCTCGACTGCAACATTGAAAATAGCCTCAGCAAATTCAAACCAACTCACATGCGGCAGCCCCGAATAGTGATAAACACCATACTCCACCACATCACCTTGATTGATGAAGTTCGCGATTTTTATCAAGGTACTTGCTATATCGCCTGCATATGTAGGTCCACCAAACTGGTCACCCACGATACTCAATGTATCTCGGTTTTCACCTAAGCGAAGCATGGTCTTAACGAAATTATTGCCATCCTCACCAAACACCCAAGCAGTGCGAAGGATGATATGTTTATCACACGCTTCGGTAACAGCCATTTCACCGGCTAGTTTACTTTTACCGTAAACACCTTGTGGGTTTGTGATATCACTCTCTAGATACTCTCCGACTTTATTACCTTCAAAGACATAGTCCGTCGAAATGTGTAGAATCGCTGCCCCTAGGTTTTGCGCTGCTTGTGCTAAGAACTTGGGACCATCACGATTGATCGCATAAGAAAGCTCTACTTCTTCTTCAGCTTTATCAACCGCAGTATGCGCCGCTGCATTGATAATAATAGTAGGTTGAAATTCGCTAACAACGGCATTAACAGACTCTTGGCTCGTAATATCAAGGTGCTCTCTATCAAGCGCTAATACCAATGTATTCTCATTATTAGCCAGTTGTTTAGTTAGACAAGAGCCAACTTGACCATGACAGCCAGTAATTAGTACGCGCATTAAGCTTTTGCCTTCTTTTGAATATCCATGACTAAACGAGTCAAATACTGACCGTATTCATTTTTCATCATCGGTTTAGCAAGCATTAACATTTGTTCATCAGTTAACCAACCATTACGCCAAGCTATCTCTTCTAAACAAGCAACCTTTAGCCCTTGTACATTTTCAATAGTTTGAACAAAAGATGAAGCCTCATGAAGGCTTTCATGAGTACCAGTGTCTAACCAGGCAAAACCACGGCCTAATAGTTCCACATTCAGAGAACCATCATTTAGATACATTTCATTGAGAGTGGTAATTTCCAACTCACCTCGAAGAGATGGCTTCACTTGTTTTGCCAGTTCTACAACTCGATTATCGTAGAAATACAAACCAGTTACCGCATAGTTTGATTTTGGTATTTCAGGTTTTTCTTCAATCGAAACGGCTTTCATTTTTTCGTCAAATTCAACTACGCCAAAACGCTCAGGATCTTTGACTTGATAGCCAAAAACAGTAGCACCAGACTCTTTTGAAGCGGCATTCTGTAGCGTTCTAGAAAAAGACTGACCGTAAAAGATATTATCCCCCAACACCAAACAAACACTATCATCACCAATAAACTCTTCACCAATGATAAAAGCTTGCGCTAAACCATCCGGGCTTGGTTGAATTGCATACTCAAGGTTGATGCCAAAATCTGAACCATCACCAAGTAGGCGTTGAAAACCAGCGTTATCTTCAGGAGTCGTGATAATCAAAATATCTTTGATGCCAGCTAGCATTAACGTCGAGATTGGGTAAAAAACCATCGGCTTATCGTAAATGGGCAAAAGCTGTTTTGATACGCCGCGAGTGAGTGGATATAAACGCGTGCCTGAACCTCCAGCAAGAACTATCCCTTTCATTACTTATCAACCTTACCATTTACAACTAAATCTGAAGAAACACCTAAGCGTTCACCAGCGTAAGAGCCATCTAATACGCGTGACCACCATTGTTTACTATCTAAGTACCACTCGACCGTTTTACGAATACCTGATTCGAAAGTCTCTTCTGGCTTCCAACCCAATTCACGTTCAATCTTTGACGCATCGATTGCATAACGTAGATCATGCCCAGGTCTATCAGTGACATAAGTAACTAAGTCAAGGTACTTGCCCACCCCTTCTGGCTTATTTGGCACCAACTCTTCAAGTAATGAGCAGATCGTTTTGACAACATCAATGTTTGCTTTTTCATTGTGACCACCAATGTTATAGGTTTCACCTACCTCACCTTCAGTGACCACTTTGTACAACGCTCGTGCATGATCTTCAACAAACAGCCAATCACGAATTTGCATACCATTGCCATACACTGGAAGAGGTTTTCCATCGAGAGCATTCAAGATCATCAATGGAATTAATTTCTCAGGGAAGTGGTAAGGGCCGTAGTTATTTGAACAATTAGTTACAACGGTTGGTAAACCATAGGTGCGTAGCCAAGCTCGGACGAGATGATCAGAAGAAGCTTTCGAAGCAGAGTATGGGCTTGATGGCTCATACGACGTCGTCTCGGTAAACAAGTCATCCGTGCCTTCTAAATCGCCATAGACTTCGTCAGTAGAGATATGGTGGAAACGAAAAGTGGCTTTATCACTTTCAGAAAGCTCATTCCAATAAGCTCTAGTCGCTTCAAGTAATGTATATGTACCAACAATATTAGTTTCGATAAATGCAGCTGGGCCGTCAATCGAACGGTCAACATGAGATTCAGCGGCCAAGTGCATTACTGCATCGGGCTTATGCTGCTCAAAAATACGGTCTAGCTCAGTACGGTTACAAATATCCACCGCTTCAAACGCATATCGTTGATTCGAATCAACATCAATAAGGGATTCTAAGTTACCTGCATAAGTAAGCTTATCAACGTTCACGACGCTATCTGACTTATTGCTTATAATATGACGAATGACAGCTGAACCTATAAAACCAGCACCGCCTGTAATTAATATCTTCATAAAAACCTAAAATTAAAAATTAAACAATTTGTATATGTCAGTGCTAGCTTTATAAAAAACACGATCATCAATGTACAATTCGAAAAATGAATAAACCTGTTAACATTAGTTAAAGTAGCGCAGAATCAGTCACTGCCAAACAAGTCTCGTGTGTACACCTTATCTGCAACGTCTGCGATTTCTTCTACCATTCTGTTTGATACAATCACATCTGATACAGCTTTGAACTCTTCGAGATCAGAATAAACCTTCGAGTTAAAGAAATGCTCTTCTTCTAACACGGGTTCGAACACGACCACTTCTATGCCTTTTGCTTTCAAACGCTTCATGATGCCTTGAATCGACGACGCACGGAAGTTGTCCGAGCCGGATTTCATGATCAAGCGATAGATACCGACAATTTTAGGCGAGCGCTTAATAATTGAATCCGCAATGAAGTCCTTACGAGTGCGGTTAGCATCGACAATGGCACCCACAATGTTGTTAGGTACATCTTGGTAATTCGCCAACAGTTGCTTGGTGTCTTTCGGTAAGCAGTAACCACCGTACCCAAATGAAGGGTTGTTATAGTGATTACCAATACGAGGGTCTAAACCCACACCTTCGATGATCTGACGAGAATCCAAACCATGCGCTTCGGCGTAAGAATCGAGCTCATTGAAATAAGAAACACGCATCGCCAAGTAGGTATTTGAGAAGAGCTTTACTGCTTCCGCTTCTGTGGAGTGAGTAAACAGTACGTCGATATTCTCTTTTTCTGCGCCTTCAACAAGAAGGTTTGCAAACACTTTCGCTCGCTCAGAACACTCACCAACAATAATGCGTGATGGGTGTAGGTTGTCGTACAGGGCTTTGCCTTCACGTAAAAATTCTGGCGAGAACATAATGTTTTCACAGTTTAAATCTTGCTTAACACGCTCAGTATAACCAACAGGTACCGTTGATTTGATCACCATGACGGCATTCGGATTAACCATCATTACGTCACGAATCACCGACTCTACAGAACTGGTATTAAAGTAGTTCGTTTTAGGGTCATAGTCGGTTGGCGTAGCGATAATAACGAACTCTGCATCTTGATACGCTTGCTTATCGGTTGTGGCTTGAAAACTCAAAGCACGATTAGCCAAAAACTCTTCAATCTCAACATCCATGATTGGCGATTGCTTGTTGTTCAACATCGATACCTTTTCTTCGACGATATCAACTGCAACAACATCATGATTCTGCGCTAACAACATCGCATTGGATAAACCTACATAACCGGTACCCGCAACTGCAATTTTCATGATAATACCTATAATTTCGAGTGCTTACTGCGCACTTACCTAAGACTAATCTGCTCATATCATACTCCGCTTAAGGAATTATTCCACTAGCTCGTCTTTGTCATTCCTTGCTATACTCTCGGTAGTTTTATATTCAAAAGAGTAGGAAAAATATGATTATCGTAACTGGTGGTGCTGGCATGATCGGCAGCAATATTGTGAAAGCACTCAATGACGCAGGCCACAACGATATTCTAGTTGTCGACAACCTCAAGAACGGTAAAAAGTTCAAGAACCTTGTAGACCTAGACATCACTGACTACATGGATCGCGATGATTTTCTAACTCAGGTTATGGCTGGCGATGATTTCGGCCCTATTGAAGCTATTTTCCATGAAGGTGCTTGTTCGGCAACGACCGAGTGGGATGGTAAATACATGATGCTCAACAACTATGAGTACTCAAAAGAGTTACTGCATTACTGTATTGAGCGTGAAATCCCCTTCCTATATGCCTCTTCAGCTGCCACTTACGGTGAGACAGAGACTTTCATCGAAGAGAAAGAGTATGAAGGCGCATTAAATGTCTACGGTTACTCTAAACAACAATTTGATAACTACGTTCGTCGCCTAACCGCGGATGCTGTAGCGCATAATGAGACGTTACCTCAAATTACTGGTTTCCGTTACTTCAATGTTTACGGTCCACGTGAAGATCACAAAGGTAGCATGGCCTCTGTTGCTTTCCATCTAAACAACCAAATGAACGCTGGTGAGAACCCTAAACTGTTCGCAGGTAGCGAAAAATTCCAGCGTGATTTTGTGTATGTCGGTGATGTTGCAGCAGTAAACCTGTGGTTCTTAGAAAATGGTGTTTCTGGCATCTTTAACCTAGGCACCGGCAATGCTGAGTCTTTTGACGAAGTTGCCAAAGCGGTAATTAAGCACCACGGTAAAGGTGAAATCGAAACGATTCCTTTCCCTGAGCATTTAAAAGGCGCTTACCAAGAGTTTACTCAAGCTGACCTTACGAAACTTCGAGCAGCAGGCTGTGATGTGGTATTTAAAACCGTAGCGCAAGGCGTTGCTCAATACATGCAAATTGTAAATAAGTAGTATCACATTGCACTTAGAGCGCGGGGTACAACTCCCCCCCCGCCCTCCTGACGTCTAATCCCAAGCAAAGCAAAATTTAGATTAGTGCTGCAAGCAATTACTCTATATCTCCCTCGAATGCAATAAAGTGCAAAGTGATATAGAAAGCTAAGTAAATTTTAAGGTTAGTGATTTTAAATGACAAATCAACGTAATGACTTTGATTCAAAAGCTTACAACCCTAGTTTTCGATGGGCCTTCCTAGCTCCTAAGCTATGGGGGACATGGTTAGCAGTTATATTTGCGCTTCCAGTCGCCCTTCTCCCGCTGCGTTTTCATCAATGGGTAGCGCATATTATCGCTTTAAAACTATCTAAATCTCAGAAAGGCCCAGCTCATAGAGCGCGGGTTAATTTTGAGCTATGCTTTCCCAACCTCAGTTTTCAAGAGCGCGAGCAATTAATTTATAAGACACTATACACTGCTAGTGTCTTTGTACTTCGCTTTAGCTTACTTACCTTAAAATCAAAATTTTGGTTACAAGAGCAGTGTGAATTCGTTGGCAAAGAAAACCTAACCAAGCACACGAATAACGGTGAAAATGTCATATTATTAGTCCCACACTCATGGGCTATTGATATTCCCGCAGTAATGCTTGCTTCAATGGGCCTCCCTGTCTCTGCAATGGCAAAGAAGCAAAAGAACCCGGTCTCTGATTGGCTTATGCATCGTCAAAGAGTTCAATATGGTGGTCGTGTGTATGAACGCTCTGGTGGAATAAAGCCATTTATCAAATCGGTAAAAGATGGCTATTTGGGGTATTACCTACCAGATCAAGACCATGGAGCGGAACTCAGTGAGTTCGTTAGCTTTTTTGAGACAACGAAAGCTACCCTACCTGGACTGAGTAAACTGGCTAAGCTATCTAGAGCTAAAATAGTTCCTCTTTTTGCATCAATAAACCCTGAAACAGGAAAGTATTCATTAGAAATCTTGCCAGCACTGGAGTTGCAAAATGAAGACCAAGCTGACGCTCGAGCTATGAACGAAGCGATTGAGACCTTTGTGAGCCCCAAACCAGAACAATACATGTGGGTACTTAACTTTTTATATAGTCAGCAAGATGGCTTAAATTATTACAATGTATTCAAAAGTAAATATAAATCTGAATGGACAAAATTAGGAATCCAAGAGTGAGTAGAATACTAATTATTGGACCATCATGGGTCGGTGACATGGTTATGTCACAAACTCTATACATGACACTAAAACAACAAAATCCTGATGCACTTATCGATGTTATCGCT
The DNA here is from genome assembly GCF_041466145.1 of Vibrio sp. 10N.239.312.D08. Lineage (NCBI taxonomy): Bacteria > Pseudomonadati > Pseudomonadota > Gammaproteobacteria > Vibrionales > Vibrionaceae > Vibrio > Vibrio sp. 10N.239.312.D08. Next base: position 33,743 of record NZ_JBFSSD010000009.1, read on the forward strand.
CCCAGCTGGTGTAAACCCATACTTGAGCGTATGCCAGAGGTCCATCAAGCGATCGAAATGCCGATTGGCCATGGTGCATTTGATTTATTTGGTCGCCGAGAGATAGGTAAATCACTGCGGGAAAACCAGTATGATCACGCCTATATTTTACCGAAATCAGCCAAGTCAGCCCTCATCCCTTGGTTCGCAAACATTCCTATCCGTACTGGATGGAAAGGTGAAATGCGTTATGGTTTATTGAATGATCTACGCTCAAACATGAAATCTTTTCAATTCATGGTTGAGCGCTACGTAGCTTTGGCGCATTCAAAACCTGCCATGATTAACTCTTCTTCTTTGGGGGGCTTAGACAACCTACCTCACCCGAGTCTACTTATTGATGAAGACAAACAAAGCAAAACAATCTCCAAGTTCAACCTAGATAATAGCTACTCAATTATTGGCTTATGCCCAGGGGCAGAATTCGGACCAGCCAAAAAGTGGCCTGAGAGTCACTACGCAGAAGTTGCAACATCCATGAGCCGAGCTGGTAAGAAAATTTGGTTATTTGGCTCACAGAAAGACCTAGATACTTGCAATAATATTAAGGCGCAAGTTCCAAAAGAGCTGCAATCTCATATCCACGTTTTAGCAGGCCAAACAAGTTTAATTGAAGCGCTAGATTTATTAGGTGCATGCGACACTGTCGTAGCCAACGACTCAGGTCTAATGCACGTTGCTGCTGCGGTGGGCTGTAGTGTAGTTGCAATATATGGCTCTACATCACCAAAATACACACCGCCTTTAGCTAAGAAGGTCGATATTGTACACACCGATATCGAATGCCGCCCTTGCTTTAAACGACAATGCCCACTAGGACACCTAAAGTGCCTTAACGATTTGTCTCCAGATATGGTTATTTCTAAAATAAAATGAAAACTATTTCAAAAAAAGAATCTGTTATTTTATTTATTATTTCACTACCTGTTTATTTTTCTTTTTCAGGATTATTTTTATACGTAAACGCCCCTAAAAACCTTCAAGCCATTATAGTTATCTCATTGTTATTTTCAATTTATCATTTTGGAATTGATCATATTAAACAACAGTTAATAAACAAAAAAATATTATGGCTAATTTCTCTATTCATATTATATGGCTTATATCAAAGACATTTGCACGGATTTAGCAATGGTCAAATAAAAGCATATGGAATGTTGCTATTATATTTTTCAATAATCCCTGAAAGTTTATTTGGTCAATTAAAAAACCATTTACTTAACCTTTCTCTCGTGGCTACAGTATGCTCGCTAGCTTACTTTTACCAACAAGACATTCTTCTTGAGAGAGAAAGGGCAACGTGGGGTATTGGCGTTTTACATTATACTGTAATGTCTTCATGGTTAGCTTGTTTCGCACTCTATAAATTAACAACGACTAAAAATAATATTATTATATTAAAATCAATTTTAATAATAGCGGCATCATTATTTTTAATAATAGCAACCCAAGCCAGATCTACATTCGTAACATTATTGTTTATATCTATTGGTTACTTTTTATTTATAGTAATAAGAAATAAAAAACAAATGGCATGTTTTGTTTTTGTTGTTCTTATTTTTTCATCCATGTTAAGTCAAATTCCTACAATAAAAGATAGAATATCCCAAACAAAGAATGAAATAGCCTTAATACAAGCTGGAAACCTGAATTCATCTTTAGGTTTAAGGATTCAAATGTGGGAAGCGGCTACTTATGTGGTAACGAAAGAGCCCATAGTCGGAGTAGGGAAAGAGCACTACACTATAAAATCAGAGCTTGCTAAAGATCATATAATTGATCCAAGAATTGTGAAGTTTAGTCATTACCATAATGGTTATATTGATGTCCTTGTTAAGTCAGGGCTAGTAGGGTTAGCTTTCATAGTTATTTTATTATCTTACCCATTATATATTTGGAATAAACACAGGAATAAAGAGTACTTTCCGATTTTATCACTAGGATTATTATATATCATACCATCACTTACAAATGTACCACTTAATAATTTACATTTGGTTTTTTTCTTTATGATTATATCTTGGATATATAGTTCCAATCAATTAAATGCAACTGAGTTAAATCACAGGAATCCGCAATGACACTACAAGTAGATGATCAAAGTATTGCAATTATCGGCTTAGGGTACGTAGGTCTCCCTTTAGCAGTCGAATTTGGAAAGGTTCGAAAAACTATTGGTTTTGATATCAATGACAGACGAGTAACCGAACTAAAAGAAGGTGTAGATCATACCCAAGAGTGCTCAAAAGAAGAGCTCTTATCAGCGGAGCAGCTATCTTTTACTTCTAACGTCAAAAATATTAGTCAGTGCAATATCTATATTGTTACTGTTCCAACACCGATTGATGAACATAAGCAACCCGATTTATCTCCTTTAATCAAAGCATCGGAGACAATAGGAAAGGTCCTAAAAAAAGGGGATATCGTTATCTATGAGTCGACGGTCTACCCTGGAGCAACAGAAGAGGTTTGTATTCCTGTTTTAGAAGCATCTTCTAAACTCACTTTTAACCAAGACTTTTATGCTGGTTACTCTCCAGAACGAATTAACCCTGGAGACAAAGAACATAGAGTAATTAACATTAAGAAAGTTACATCAGGGTCTACGCCTGAAGTAGCAGGTACCGTTGACAAATTATATAAAGAAATAATCATCGCTGGGACTCATAAGGCGTCGTCAATAAAAGTTGCGGAAGCAGCCAAAGTTATTGAAAATACACAGAGAGACCTCAATATAGCTCTAATTAATGAGCTAGCATTAATTTTCAACAAGCTAAATATTGATACTGAAGAAGTATTAAAGGCAGCCGGAACGAAATGGAACTTCCTACCATTTAGACCCGGCCTTGTTGGTGGGCATTGTATCGGTGTTGACCCATACTATTTAACACATAAAGCGCAAGCTGTCGGCTATCACCCAGAAGTAATATTAGCTGGACGTAGAATAAATGATGGTATGGGAGCTTATGTAGCCTCTCAATTAGTTAAAGCTCTTTTAAAGAAACGCATTCAAGTTAATGGAGCTAAAATATTAATTATGGGGTTAACTTTCAAAGAAAACTGCCCAGATCTTCGTAATACTCGAATCGTAGATATTATAAAAGAGCTTGCCGAATACAATATAGAAATGGATATCTTCGACCCTTGGGTAGACCCCGCAGAAGCTAGTCATGAATACGGCTTATCCGTTATATCTCAAAGGCCTGAAGAAAAATACGATGGTGTTATTATCGCTGTTGCTCATCAACAATTTCAGAGCATGTCACAAGAAGAATACCGCGCTTTAACTAAAGAAGAGTCGATTATATATGACTTAAAGTATGTTTTAAGCAGCGACTTTGCTGATATTCGTTTATAAACAGAGCAGGTAGACTATGTCAAAATATCAACAGGTACAAAAAGAATTACTCAATGAACCTAAGACTTGGTTGATTACCGGGGTGGCTGGCTTCATTGGCTCAAACCTATTGGAAAAACTTCTTAAATTAAATCAAAAGGTTGTTGGGTTAGATAATTTTGCCACGGGTCATCAACATAACTTGGATGAAGTTCAGAATATAGTAACAGATCAGCAATGGGCTAACTTTATGTTCATCGAAGGTGATATTCGAGAACCAAGCGTATGCAATAGATCAGTAAAAAATGTTGATTATGTACTACACCAAGCAGCTCTTGGTTCTGTTCCCCGTTCAATAAATGACCCTTTAACAACAAATGCCACAAACATTGATGGTTTCTTAAATATGTTAGATGCAGCAAAAAATGAGGGAGTGAAAAGCTTCACTTATGCTGCGTCTAGTTCAACTTACGGCGACCATCCAGGCCTTCCTAAAGTAGAAGACCGAATAGGCAATCCATTATCGCCTTATGCTGTTACCAAGTATGTCAATGAGCTCTATGCTTCTGTCTATGCTCGTACATATGGCTTTAAGTGTATTGGATTAAGGTATTTTAATGTCTTTGGCCAGCGTCAAGACCCGCAAGGCGCCTACGCTGCAGTAATACCTAAATGGACAGCTGCTATGATCGAAAAGGAAAACATTTTTATTAATGGTGATGGTGAGACAAGTCGTGACTTCTGTTTCATTGAAAATACTGTTCAAATGAATATCTTGGCTGCAACCGCTTCCGATGATGTCAAAAACGAAGTCTATAATGTAGCCGTAGGTGACCGAACTACACTTAATTCCTTATTTGACTCGATAAAAGAAACACTGTTAGAAAATGATGTTGAATACTCATCAGAGCCAACATATCGTGATTTTAGAGTAGGAGATGTACGACATTCTCAAGCAGATATATCAAAAGCTGAAAGCAACCTGGGGTATCAACCTGAGTTCAACATCCAGCAAGGTATCCAAAAAGCAATGCCTTGGTACGTCGGTTTTTTACGATAAGTCGTCAACTGAAAACTTGAGAGCAAGATGAAAGAATTTGTTGTATATAAAGCACTATTTGGATCATACGATAAGATCGAGCCGATTAACTCAGAGCTCGTACAAAATAATACCGATTATTATGTAATCTCTGATATTAAGCTGGATCTGCCTGCACCCTGGAGGCTTATCCAAGTCGAGCGTAAATTTGATTCGTACGCGGTAGAAAACCGCTTTTACAAAATGAACGGTTTAGATTGGTTCAAAAGCTATCAATATTCAATTTATCTCGATGCTAACATTAACTTTACTGGTAGTTTAGATCACTTACTAGAAACTCTCGATACGGACAAAGATATCTACGCCTTTACTCATCCAAAGAGAAGTAATGTTGCGGATGAATTCAAGGCGTGCCTTATTTATAACAAAATTACTATCCCAGAGTATTTGGAGTCAAAAAAAGGGAGCTATCAACCATTCAAAGATACTCAGGCTGGAATGTTTGAATGTGGAATTCTGATTCGAAACCCAAACTCAGATGCTTTAAATTGTGCAATGAAGGAATGGTTTGAGTTATTTGAGAACCATATCCGCCGAGATCAGCTTTATTTCCCATTTGTTATTGGAAAATATAAGGTTAATATTGGATCTTTAGGTATTAGTAATATTCGAAGTGATTCCGAATACTTTTCAATAAAAGCACACACCCATAGAACTCGCTGGGTTGATAGAAAAAAAGTACTTCTGTACAAAAAGCTCAATAAATTGTTTAAATGGCTATAAAGAAAGGCACCCTAAGTGCCTTTCTTTTAACTTCTCGCTCGGTAGTGCGTACCTGATACATAAGCGTGAGTAAACTCTTTGAAATCAATTTTCGATTCTTTACCAAAGATTACTTTAAAAAAACTACTAAGCATATGCTTTAAGTAAAGCGTAAAACCATTAATTACTGGTTTGTAATGTCTCAAGCGCAGTGCTGTTGTACAACTTCGTTCCTTTTTCCGAAATTCTCTTACCTTATCAGACTCTTTTTCATAACGAGATAATGAGTGGGAAAAACTACTAATCACCCTGAAAGGAACTTCTTGTGAGAGTCGGTTTAGGCGAAGAAAAAAAGTAGTATCAACACCATAAAAAAAGAATTTTTCATCAAAAATAGTACCTTCCTGCTGTTTCATTAGTTCAGCAACCTTAGAGCCAAGTACAGTCCCGCTGCCAATCGCACTAATACGTACACGGTTAGTAAATTGGCTAGGCTCTAACACCATTTTCTTATTGATACGCGGCCCTTTAACTTCATCATTCATACGAATGATAGGAATGCATACCTCATCACTCTTCGCCGAAAGTACATCCTTCAAATAATCATCGTTAAGTATAGAATCATCATCAAGGATCACATACTTATCTGACTTAACAGAACCCGCAAACTGATTGTATACCTTAGCCAGTGACCGGTTTTCTAATGTTTCAACAATTGAAACGCTAAAACCCAGTTTTTCAAAATTCGAGACGGCTTGGTTCATCAATAATTTCGGTCCATTATTCCAAATCGTCAACTGACAACGAGCAAAAGAAAGCTTGCTATCAAGTAATTGATTTAGAGTATTCGAGTTCTGAATTTCTTTATTGTAGAGCAGAACTAAAAAACTTGCTTTGTATGGTGAATTCACCGAATCATTGGACATCATTATCGACTCTCAATCTCTATTGGGATTGCATAATCCATAGCAAGCTTATAAGCTTATACACTTATAAGGCTTAACTTTTTAACTATTTTGGCTTGCAATAATATGTCATTTTTCATGGATGCGCTATGTTAGCCCGCACTTTCTATACCTTAGTTCTACTCTTACTAGCTCCTATGCTCCTAATCGGTTTATACAAAAATAAGCCAAACAAGCCTAGCTTTGGTGCTCGCTGGAAAGAACATTTTGGCTTTACTCCCAAACTCAAACACGTAAAACATCCAGTCTGGATTCATGCGGTCTCTGTTGGTGAATCGATTCTTGCCTGTAACATAGTTAAAGAGATAAAACAGAAATCTCCTGAATTGCCCATTTTAGTAACAACCACAACCAGCACAGGTGCTGAGCAAATTGCTAAACTCGGCGATTTGGTCGAGCATCGCTATATGCCTATCGACTTTAACTTTGCAATACGTCGATTCCTCAAAGTAGTCCAGCCAAATCAGTTAATTATTATTGAAACCGAGCTTTGGCCAAACACCCTTCATCAAGTCGATAAGCAAGGTATAGATATATCAGTTATTAATGCTCGATTATCTGAAAGATCTTGTTGTAACTATGCCAAGGTTCAAGCTTTGTTTAACTCAATAAACCTTTCGGTAACACGCTGGCTATGTCAATCAGATGCGGATGCGCAGCGATTTATTCGTCTGGGAGTAAGCCCTGAAAAAATTGACGTGACGGGCTCGATTAAATTTGAGATCAAAATAGAAGATACTGTAGAGCAACAAGGCCAATCACTAAAAAAATCGTTTGGCGCTCAACGTCCTATTTGGATTGCAGCAAGCACTCATAAAGGTGAAGATGAGCAAGTATTAGAAGCTCATAAAAACGTACTTTTACAGCACCCTAACGCACTGCTTATCTTAGTACCTCGTCATCCTGAGCGTTTTGATTCAGTATTTGAGCTTTGCCAAACACAAAACCTCAATACAATCCGAAGAACTGCTAACCAGCCAGTTGAAAGTTCAACACAGATCTATCTCGCAGATACTATGGGAGAAATGTTAAAGTTACTTAAAGCTTCAGATGTTTGTTTTATGGGTGGCAGCCTAAGTGGAAAAAAAGTCGGTGGCCACAACGTGCTAGAACCTGCAGCTCTTAATATACCGACCATTACGGGACCAAGTTTTTTCAATTTCAAAGAAATTACTCAAGCACTAATAGTGCAAAAAGGTATTTTGGTTTGCCAAGACAGCAATCAACTCGCAGAACAAGTAAATGAACTGTTCACCAACTCAGTAAAAGGTGAGCAACTTGCACAAAACGCCTATCGATTAGTTGAAAAAAATCGCGGGGCACTCAGCCAAACTATCAATCTGTTACAAAAGTAGTAAGCTGGTAAAGTAACTATTAATAAGAGAATTTCTTCATGAAAATCGCACTCGTTCATTTAAGACACGCATACTCTGGTGGTGTTGAGCTATATTTGAACCAAATGGCTCGCTACCTTGCCGAAAAAGGCGAAGACGTAACAATTATCTGCCGCTCTCATGATGAAAAACCACCGTACCCCTCTGTTAAATTTGTCAAACTGCGTGGCCTTAGTATTGGTAAAACTCATCGCTTATGGCGCTTTGCCAAAGCGGTAGAAAAGCATGTAAAAGAATCTGATTATGATCTGGTATACGGTTTAGCGCATGCTTGGACCCATGATGTATTACGTATTGGGGCTGGCACAAGCTTACATATGTCACGCTCACTAAATCGTCCAATGCGCTTTAAAGATCGTATCAACCACATTATCGAAAGTAGAGCGATGGCACCAGGTGCTTACTACCAAGTCATCAGTAACTCACACAAGAGTGCAGCTGAAATCCAAGAAGCTCATGATGTTCCAACTGACAAAATTACAGTTATTCATAATTTTGTTGATACCAAACGATTTGACGCTGAACGCATCCAACCAGAAACAGATGCGCTAAAGAAAAAGCTGGGCGTTGATGATAACAAACCTGTTTTCTTGTTCTTGGGGACTGGTTATGAGCGTAAGGGCTTAAAACAAGCATTAACCGCCTATTCAAAGCTGCCATTTGAAGCGCACCTATTAGTTGTCGGTAGAGAAACGCATGAAGCAGACTACATCAAGTTCGCCAAAGAAATTGCCGTTTCAGAACGTTGCCAGTTTTTAGGTGCTGACAACCGCCCGGAACTGTATTTCACTCTTGCTGATTGTTATATGCTACCAACCTTATATGAACCATTTGGCTTTACCGTTATCGAAGCGCTAGCCTGTGGAACACCCGCGATCACCACCGAAAACTGCGGAGCCAAAGAAGTTCTCAACCCGCAAGTCGCCACCGTGATTGATTCTGATGTAAACCCTGATGAATTACTCACTGCGATGATTGAGTGGGCAGATAAGAAACGAACAACCAATGTGAGCCAAACCTGTCGAGATTTAGCCCTGACGATGGATGTTGAAGTCGTTCTAGAAAAGAACTATCAAGAACTGATAAAAATATATGAAATGAAAAAGGCTGCTAATGCTTAACTTTCTTGAATGGCCAGAAATTGGTTCGGGTGCAGAACGAGTATGTTATCGCAACCCATATGATCCCTCGCGTTGTATAAAAGTCAGCAAAAAATCTAAATCTAAGCAGACTAGACGTGAGTTAAACTACTACGGCTACCTATCTAAACGCGATGTTTCTTACTCTCATATTCCTAACTTTTATAATAAAGTGGATGAAGGGGACTATTTAGGCCTTGAGATGGAGTTTGTCTGTAACCCAGACGGTAGAAGTGCTCCAGACCTACATAAGTTTCTAAAACGCCCTTTGAGTAATAAAGATGTTATTGCAATTCAAGCTGCATTAGCTGAGCTCAAGCGTTACCTTATTATTAATAATATTGTGCCATGTGACCTAGTACTGAGTAACTTCTTAGTACTCAGTCAACCAGAAGGGTTGAAAGTGATGATGGTTGATGGTTTAGGATCAGCTGAGCTCTTTCCCCTAGCTAACTATATACGCTTTTTAGGCAAAAAGAAGATTGAAAGAAAGTGGCAGAAGTTTATGGTTGAGCGTATTAACCCTACGATTGAAGAGTACCTTAACGTTTGTAACTAATATTATCCAAACATATGGTTGAATTCATCTACAGACCAGTGAATATTTCGTTTTATTTGCTCCTTTTTAAATGAGCGTAGTAACCTATTCCAGTTATCTTGCTTCCAACTCTCACCCTGCTTTTGGAAGCATTTATCAAAATCAATAATCCAAACTTTGCCCTGCTCATCAATCAAAATGTTATGTATATTAAGATCAGTATGATTAACCTGTGCTGCATGCATCTTGCGCACTTCTACACCAATTTTTTGATACATTTCTTTAGGCAATGCGTTTTCTTGCAAAACAGCGACCAGATCTCGAGCATTAGGAACTTTCTCACTCAAAAGATCAGCTGTATAAATCAAGCCATTTTTAACAACTCTTGCAGCAATTGGCCTGGGAACATTAACACCAGATTCTTTAAGTCGGGTCAGTAATTCAAACTCTTGGTAGCTCCGGGTGCTCTCATCACCTGTATAAATATAACTATCTTCAACTAACTTACCAAATAAACCACCACGACGATAATGGCGCAATGCAGCCTGCATAGAGGGTAGTTCTACAAACCATGTCGTACCTCGTCCCGTAGCACTGCCAATCATCTTGTTCTGCTGTTGCCAATATTCCACCTTAAAAGCTTGCTTTACCATTTGCGGTGAAATTAAAGATTCATCAAACCAAATGACTTGATTATTAGAACTAAGCGTTTCCATCATATTTACCTATCTGGTTACTTAGTTTTATTTTACATTCCCCTAGCCCAGCTGCATAATTCTAATTAGTCAATTTGATAGAGTTAATCTCATGCCTTTGTTCAACTCAGCCCCAAAATCAATCTGTATTCTTAGGCTTTCTGCGATTGGAGATGTATGTAATACCATAGCAACCGTGCAAGCTATCCAAAAGCAGTGGCCGGAAACAACAATCACCTGGATTACCGGAAAACTCGAAGCACAACTACTGGCTGCAATTGATGGTGTGGAAGTAATCGTCTTTGACAAAAAAAATGGTATCAAAGGCTACCAAACTCTTTGGGCTCAGTTGAAAGAACGAGAGTTCGATGCTCTTCTACACATGCAATATGCCATTCGGGCAAGTTTTGCGGTTCTTGGTATTAAAGCAAAATATAAACTTGGGTTTGCAGCAGACAGAAGTCAAGATTTTCAAACTCTGTTTACCAACCAAAAGGTCACATCTCCATCATCTTTGCACGTTGCTGATGGATTAATGGCTTTTGCTCATCATATTGGAATTAAAGCGCAAGATCTAAAATGGTCCTTGTCGTACACAGAACAAGATGGCTTATGGGCCAGCTCTCAACTCAACAAAAACACCCCTAATCTACTAGTAGTACCTGGAGCTAGCAAAGCTTATAAAAACTGGCACGCTCAAGGCTATGTGGATGTAATTGAACATGCGCGAGCAAAAGGTTGGAACATAATTCTTGCAGGGAGTCCTTCCAAGATAGAAATTGATCTAGCCAATGAGATTCAAGACGAACTATCTCAACCCTGCCTAAATCTTGTCGGTCAAAGCTCCATTATGCAAATGCTAGCGCTTATTGATAAGGTCGACTTAGTCATTGCACCAGATACAGGTCCTACTCACATGGCTAATGCGATGCAAACGCCCGTTATTGGTCTTTATGCTCATCATAATCCTTTGCGTGTTGGTCCCTACAGCTATCTCACCTACGTAGTTTCCGTCTATGAAGAAGCCATATTTTCTGAAACAGGCAAAACAAGTCAAGATTTAAACTGGCGAACTAGAGTGAAAGATGAGCAAGCAATGCAGCGGATAAAAAGTGAGCATGTGATTAAAATGTTTGAGAAGATAACCCGAGCGATACATCTCAATAAAGTTATAATTGCTGGCTAATAGCAAAATATTTTTCTAAAGTTTTAATACACACTAGGTCTTCAAGTTTAGCATTCTTGAACTGCGCCACATGTTTATGTGCATTTCGAAGTATATCTTCTGATTCAGAAGGGTTATCAAGGTAATAATGAATCTTTTCTTCGAAGTCCGACCAGTCATCCTCAACCTGTATAAAATGTACACCAGGCTCTAATGCTCCTTCCATAAACCAAGTCTCATATCTCATCTTAGGGGTAACGACTATCGAATTTGAAGACATTGCCCACTTGAGGTTGGAGGCAACATCATTGCCTTCAAGGCAAATAAGAAATTTATACTGTAGTTGTTCTTCAACTGACATAAAAGGTTGCTGCCAGTCAGGATTCGCTTCACTTAAGTTGGATTGACCTGCATCTACTAAAGGGTGGTCAAACATAGCATTCATGAATCGAATTCGGTGCTTCTGAGTTACTCGTCCACGAAATACCGCCATATCTTTCTTAGCATGAAAAGAGAGCGTGTCTTCAATAAAACGAAAGTGGCGTAATTTATCTAACTTAAATAAAACTGAGTTTTGATTAGAACCTTCTGTTGGACGAGCTTTGTAAAGCGTAGGGCAGGGCTCAATCGAAACATGATCGCCAAAGTAATAACAAAATTTGAAGCTCTTGGGAAAGTAGTAAAGGTATTGTTTAAGATCGTAGTAATAAGCACTTTTATCTCGTAACTTGTAGTTAGTCGCTCTGCTTTCAGCATTCGAGCTTAATTGCGTTGTCTTTACAAGCTTGCAATAGTAATCGACTCGGCGCTGAATGGCTTCCGCTTCACCACTAAACTGGTCTTCTAGTTTTTTCTTATATCGAGAAAATAGATATGACGGATAAATATTAAGCAAAAAATTATTCACATAGTAGAAAAGTTTCATCGATTGCGATCACCTTGGTTTATGTTTATCCCGTTAGCGCAGAGCCTAGTTTAACCCGTTTATACAAGCTGTGGGTACCCTTTCACATTTTTCTGACTGTGATATCTTATATAATATCTGATTTAATTTTGAATACCATAACCTTCCGAGCCAATTATGTCTGAGAAGAATTACACGCGAGTTATCTACCCAGGTACATTTGATCCTGTCACCAATGGCCACCTTGACATCATTGAACGTGCTTCAGTTATGTTTGATGAGATGATTATCGGTGTTGCGGCCAGTCCTTCTAAAAATACTATGTTTCATCTAGATGAACGTGTCGAACTAGTAAAACAATCTTGTAGCCACCTTACCAATACATCTGTTGTAGGTTTTAATGGCCTACTGGTAGATTTTGCTCAACAACAACAAGCTAACATTCTTATTCGAGGTCTACGTACCACTATGGATTTTGAGTATGAATTTGGCTTAACAAGTATGTATCGTAAACTATTGCCTGGTCTTGAGAGTATCTTTCTAACCCCTGCTGAAGAGTTCGCTTTTCTTTCATCAACAATAGTAAGAGAAGTTGCCATTCATAAAGGAAATGTAGCTCCATTTGTTCCTCGGTCGGTCAATCAAGCTATTCTCTCGAAGTTAAAATAGTAAAAAGTTAATACCCCCATTTATGGAGCATTATCACTATTGACATACCTACGGTGACAGGTTGCTAAATAACACAAAGTCGAGCTTGGAGGTGTGACTTTGGTCTGAAAATATCAGAGTAAATAACTTAGCTTTCATTATTAAAAGTGACTTGAGCAAGCAATGTCATTATCGAATGATCATCACCATCGTGGAACGATTTTGAACAATACTTTCAAGTAAATCTAAGCTTATGTCAACAAGGGTTTCGTTGGGATTATGTCTAATGAAGCGAACCTTTTGAGTGTCCAAATACAGGGTGGGGAGTAATTGTAATGAACTCCTAATGATTCTAGACATTGACTATACGAAGAATTCCCACAATTGAATATATTTTATTTTTCAATGACTTAAATTGATTTCGTAAACAGTAATTCATTATAGTACAATACAACTCTAATTTCAGACAGCAATAATACTCTATGACAACCCCATCTAATAAACCTGGTAATACAGGCCTTCTAAGAGTTATAAAGGCAACTGGTTACTCAATAAAAGGCTTGAGATCAGCCTTTAAGAGTGAAGCCGCTATTCGACAAGAACTGGCCTTATGCGCTATTTTTTTCCCTACGGCCCTTTACTTAGATGTAAGCAAACTAGAAACTCTAGCTCTTATCGGTTCGCTAGTATTTATCTTTATATTAGAGCTAATCAACTCAGCAATAGAAGCTGTCGTTGATCGGATCGGTCCAGAGCATCACGAGCTCAGCGGTAAAGCGAAAGACATAGGTTCCGCGGCAGTCATGGTTGCAATTCTATTTGCTATCTTCACTTGGTTATTAATATTGGTTTAAGTTAGATTTATGTTTCAAAACAACATCAAAAAGCTCACTCGTATTATTTGGTTACAAGTTGCTTTATTTACTATTTTAGTATCATTGTTTAGACAAGTTTTCACTTTTTTAATTGGTGATGTCAGTGAAATCTACCAAGTCATCCCGGATTATATTCAATCAATTGTAATTGGATTTAGATTTGATTTAAGAGTTGCAACAATAGCCTTTTCACCATTATTATTACTGGGGCTAATTCTATCAGGCACAAAATCATTTAAATTAGTCAATAAAATAATTCCCATTTATTCGTTTGTTATATATTTCCTAGGGATATCTGTATCTATTGGTAATTATTATTACTATAAAACATACAGTAATCACTTCGATATCTTCATGTTTGGTCTTGTTGAAGATGATACTTCAGCCGTTTTATTAACAATGTGGCAAGATTATCCAATCATCATCATGTCGTTAATATCGCTATTAACCACTATAACGCTCTTCAAAATAACGCTATCTGTTTGGGCGAATTTAGATAAAAAAACATGGCCGAAGCAAAAGGTTTGGGTTACAACTCTGACCATACTCTTCACCATCGCGGCTTATTTTGTGTTAGCTCGAGGCTCTGTAGGGACATTCCCACTCAAACAATACCACGCTAATGTTTCAAATTACGAAGTTCTCAATAAAGTCACACCCAATGCTTTTTTGGCATTAGATTGGGCAAGAAGCGAGCATAAAAGAAGCGCAGATTTTACCGCGGTAACAAGAGCCGATTTCGAAGAAAAAGCACACCAAGTTCTTGGTCAGGACGATCCAGTTTACCATACGGATAAAAACAACTACCTTGAAAGCAACAAACCTAACGTAGTGTTTGCTCTCATGGAAAGTATGGGGACAAACTTACTTGTTGAAGATAATGGGAAAACAACCGACCTATTGGGTTCACTAAGACCGCATTACGAGAACGATTTTAGCTTTGAGCGATTTTTGCCCGGTACAGGCGGAACCATTAACAGTATCGTCATGATGTTATTTCATAGTAACGTGAACTCAATAAGCCACGGCAAAGAACAGAACACCCCATTACCAGGCTCAGCATTCCTACCTTATAAAAAAGCTGGATATAAAGTTATATACATTACCGGAGGTAGCCCATTATGGCGCAATCTCAAGTATTACATGCCGGTACAAGGGGTTGATGAATTTTATTCGGAAGAAGATATCTACGAAGCGTTTCCTGAGTCCGTTGAGTACGCTAGCACATGGGGTGCCGCTGATGAATTTACATTTAAGCTTGCTGAAAAGCTACTCAAAGAAAATACACAGCCTGTTATGGTGATGATACAGACACAAACCAATCATCCTCCTTACCAAATTCCAAGCAACTATACTCCAGGTTCTATTGAAGTGAGTGAGTATGCTATGAAGAAAATGTCCTTGAGTGAAGAAAACTCAAAGAAGATCTATGAAACATATCAATATTCTTCTAATGCACTTGGTGACTTTATTAGTGACATTAAAGACAGTGAATTGAATAGTAATACTATTATTTCAGCTTCTGGTGATCACCGCTTGCGCAACTACTCGATCTCTTATCCAAAGGATCTAGGAGTCGCTCATGCTGTACCTTTTTATCTCTATGTTCCAAAAGAGATTTTATTGCACTCCAAATATCGTTACCAAGAAAATCGTATCGGTTCTCATCGAGATATTTTTCCTACGCTGTATAGTTTCAGTCTATCAAACGCAGAATATACATCTCTGGGAGGTAGAAACCTACTAGCAGAACAAGACGTATCATCCCCATACGCCTACACAAGCGGAGTAACCTTTACCCCACTGGGCGTATCCCATAGCACAGATTCTAAAGCGATTTACCCTTGGAAGAATGAATCTAACCTCGCTGTCGAAAGGGAATCGATATCAAACCCAACGCCTAATATTGATGTAGAACATTCAAAGTTACAGACATTGTTCATCAATTCGCAAATGAGAGGCTTTAGAGCTCAATAATAAAAGTAAAAGGGGAGCACAGTGCTCCCCTTTTTAACTTTGGCACTCTTCACAGAAAAACGTATTCCGCTGCCCTATTTTTAACTCTTGGATTAGAGCTTCACAGTTAGGGCACTTTTCACCTGCTTTACCATACACTTGCAGCTCTTGTGCGAAGTAGCCTGGTTTACCATCAGCCTGAGAAAAATCTTTCAGCGTAGTACCACCTTGCTTGATAGCCGTTGCGAGTACTTGTTTAATCTCATCGGTTAACAAGATCCATTCGGCTTTGGTCACTTTGTTTGCCGATCGTAACGGGTGGATTTTTGCAGAGAACAAGGCTTCGTTAGCGTAGATATTCCCGACACCGACCACCACTTTGTTGTCCATGATGAACTGCTTGACGGCCACTTTACGCTTTTCTGCTTTCTCAGCAATGTAGTCAGCGTTGAAGTCATCGGTTAGTGGTTCAGGGCCAGAACCGAGTAACACAGGGTGTGTTTCGTCGGGAGCAGCCCACAGCCAAGCGCCAAAGCGGCGAGGGTCGTTATAGCGCAGTACTTTGCCGTTGGTGAGCTTAAGATCCACGTGATCGTGTTTGGCTGCTGGGAAGTCAGCATCTAATACGCGTAGTGAGCCAGACATACCAAGGTGAACAATGGCAGTGCCAGTATCCGTTTCAATCAATAGGTACTTTGCACGGCGCGAGATAGAGCGAATCACCTGCCCTTCTAATGCTTTTAACTCTTGTGGGATATCCCAACGCAGCTTAGGCGTGCGAAAAGTAAGGGTTTTAATGGTCTCGCCAACTAAATGAGGCGAGATCCCCATACGGCTTACTTCGACTTCGGGTAATTCAGGCATAGTTAGTCGTCCGATTTAGAGGAGTGGTTAGCGTTAAAGCTTGGAAACAGGTAGCTCTCTTCAATAGACACCGCCAACCACTGATCATTCCAGTTTTTTAACAACCAGAACTCAGGCAATTGATAATAGGTAATACGCTGGGGCTCTTCTTGGTCTTGATACCATACTTCGATGGTGTGTGGTGTATTTAACCGAGGCGTAAGGTCTGTGTAGGTCTGTGAGTCGACTTCCGTGCCCACAAGCTCTTTCCAACGTTGTGACAACTCTTGTGCATTGGTTGCTTGAGGAAAGTCAGTATCTTCGAACTGGTAAACCCATTGATTATCTTGTTGAATGACAGACCACTTAGCAAAGTGTAACGCTTGAAGCTTTGCTGTTGGGTTCAGGAGATAAGGATAAGGGCTATCAACCTGCGGTTCAGGCTCGATAAGGTACGCTTTGATCAATGTTGGAAGGTTTAACACGCCAATAAAAGCGATCACACTGAACATGAGTATGTTGTTCCACCGGCGTCCACGATATCTCATCTGATTCTGCTCATCTAACCTATTGAACATTCAGTATATCGTGAAAGTGGCAATACTTTCTATGTTGTACAGATTTCTATCTATCAGAGGCTATATCAAGCAAGAATAATTGAGTTCCTCAAATTGTAGATATAAAAAAACCCAGCGATTAAACTGGGTTTTTCAATTCTTTCTTCTACTGAAGAAGAGCAAAAAAAGCATCAATTACTTGATTTTAGCTTCTTTGTACATAACGTGTTGGCGAACTACTGGATCAAACTTTTTGATCTCAAATTTGCCTGGCATGTTACGCTTGTTCTTATCAGTTGTGTAGAAGTGACCAGTACCTGCAGAAGATACTAGACGAATTTTCTCA
This sequence comes from Vibrio sp. 10N.239.312.D08, assembly GCF_041466145.1. Taxonomy (NCBI): domain Bacteria; kingdom Pseudomonadati; phylum Pseudomonadota; class Gammaproteobacteria; order Vibrionales; family Vibrionaceae; genus Vibrio; species Vibrio sp. 10N.239.312.D08. The sequence continues at coordinate 50,945 of NZ_JBFSSD010000009.1, forward strand.
CGAATGCCTTTAGCCATTGCTTAATTCCTCTTAAACGTTTTCGCCACGTGCACGGATATCAACAAGAACAGCATCGATGCCTTTCTTATCAATGATACGCATGCCTTTAGCAGTTAGACGTAGTTTAACAAAACGTTTTTCGCTCTCTACCCAGAAACGATGAGTTTGTAGGTTCGGCAGAAAACGGCGCTTAGTAGCATTGCGTGCGTGTGAACGGTTGTTACCCGTTACTGGACGCTTACCAGTTACTTGGCATACTCGGGACATGAATGTCTTCTCCAATCGTTTCAGCTCGATATCAACCTTGGTGGCCGAACCTCTCTATCAGTTAAAATAGAAGGTAAAAACCGTTATGGAAAATCCATACAAGGCTATCAAAGGTCGCGCATTATACTAACTTGACACGCATTGCTCAAGACCCGAACAGATCCTTTTTACGGATTTCGTGATCTTTTTTTGTGCAGCGCAGCTTGCTTGAGTAATCAGAGCTGATTTTAGGTCTAAAAATGTGGGCGGAATAATAGCAGATTTAACGCAACTAACAACCTAAAATGTGATTCAAATCCATCCACGCTCTGCAAAAGAGACAACTTCGCCATCTCCAACGACAAAATGGTCGAGAACTCGGATGTCCACCAGCGCTAATGCATCGGTTAATCGACGTGTAATCCGCCTATCGGCTTGGCTTGGTTCTGCAACACCCGAAGGATGGTTGTGAGCCAAAATTAATGCCGCCGCATTGTGATGAAGTGACCGTTTAACCACTTCCCTCGGGTAAACCGATGCGGCATCGATGGTTCCTTCAAACATCACCTCGCCCTTTATTACCCTATTTTGGTTATCGAGGAACAATATATAGAAAGCTTCTCGCTGGCGATCGCGCAACATGCTCGAGAGATAAAGCTTAGTATGACTTGGGCTAGTAAGCGCATCTCCACGAGATAAAGTCTCTGCTAGATAACGCTGCGTCATCTCTAACACAGCTTGCAATTGAACATACTTGGCCTGCCCCATCCCTTTATGAGCACAAAACTCTTCCTGCGTTGCTGAAAAGAGATGGCGGAGCGAGCCAAAGTCTTTGATCAACTTGTCTGCGAGTTCCAAGACGTTCATTCCTTGTGTCCCTGTTCGCAGAAATATCGCGAGCAATTCCGCATCACTCAAAGAATCAGGCCCTCGACTCAATAACTTTTCTCTCGGCATCGATTCGGCAGGCATTTTATCTATTGGCATATAAAAACTAATCACTAGTCATGAACACGACCCACCACCTTAATGAGATCATAATCGGAGATCCTTCGGTAGAGATAAAAGGAAACGAGTCACTAGCAAAACCGTGTAATTGATAAGTTTGATAACACCAACTTGATGAGCGTCAAATCTGTTCTAATTCTGCTTCTAGGCACTAATCCTTTGTTCTGATATCGTAAGTCGCAGAGAAATTAAGGAACAGAATCATGCAAACATTGGTTAATCAACTGGATAACGCTGACCTACAAGGCCTGGCTGGGAAAAAAATCCTACTTGGCATTAGTGGTGGTATCGCTGCGTATAAATGTGCCGAACTGACTCGACGCTTAATTGAACGTGGAGCACAAGTACAAGTCGTGATGACGAATGCAGCCAAGGAGTTCATTACTCCTCTCACCATGCAAGCCGTCTCTGGAAGGCCAGTGTCTGATAGTTTGCTTGATCCTGCTGCTGAGGCTTCCATGGGGCACATTGAGCTCGCAAAATGGGCTGATTTGGTATTACTAGCGCCAGCAACCGCTGATCTGATTGCGCGCATGACAGCTGGCATGGGTAACGACCTACTGACCACTTTGGTTCTAGCAACCGATGCGCCAGTTGCGGTATCTCCGGCAATGAACCAACAGATGTACAGCCACCCTGCCACTCAAGAGAACATTGCGACACTAAAACGTCGTGGTTGTGAAGTTTGGGGGCCAGCGGCTGGCGAACAAGCGTGTGGTGATGTGGGAATGGGTCGCATGCTAGAGCCTATGCAGCTCGTGCATCGCTGTGAAGACTTCTTCCAACCTAAGCCACTTGCTGGCCGTTCTGTGCTTATTACTGCAGGCCCGACTCGTGAAGCGATTGACCCGGTGCGTTACATTACCAACCACAGCTCGGGCAAGATGGGCTATGCACTGGCTGAAGCAGCCGCGAAACAAGGCGCAACAGTGACTCTAATCAGCGGCCCTGTTTCATTAGCAACGCCAAATAAAGTTAATCGTATTGATGTCGACAGCGCACAACAGATGTTTGATGCCGTTACTGCTAACGCTTCTCAACACGATATTTTCATCAGCTGCGCCGCAGTTGCCGATTACCGCCCTGAGACCATTGCAGACCAAAAGCTTAAAAAGGTCGACGGTAAAGACGACATGACCATTCAAATGGTTAAAAACCCAGATATTGTCGCTTCTGTCGCTTCAATGACCGAAGGTCGCCCATTTACTGTCGGCTTCGCAGCAGAAACTCAAGATGTTGAGAAGTACGCACGCGGTAAACTGGAAAGAAAGAACCTCGATATGATCTGCGCCAACGATGTCTCAGTCGAAGGGCAAGGCTTCAATAGCAATAGCAATGAGCTGCACCTTTATTGGAAAGGCGGCGATAAATCTCTGCCACTGGAAAGCAAAGACACACTTGGTTTCCAGATCCTCGCTCAGATCCAACAGCTTATTGATGCATAAACGCACAAATTTGCTCTGACAATCTGCTGACACCTCTCGATTCTGTTGACCTAGGGCTTACAAAACTAGGAAACAGAATTGAATGGTGTTTATAATCCTTCTTCACTCAATCCTCATCTTTAGGAAAGGAAGTAAATAGATGGCTGGTACTCGAAAATCAAACCGTCGTGAAGAAATCCTACAAGCTCTCGCACAAATGTTGGAATCGACCGAAGGTGCTTCTCGTATCACAACGGTAAAGTTGGCCAAGCAAGTGGGTGTTTCTGAAGCTGCGTTATACCGCCACTTCCCAAGCAAAGCCCGCATGTTTGAAGGCCTGATCGAGTTCATTGAAGAAGCATTGATGTCTCGAATCAACCGTATTCTGGATGAAGAGAAAGACACGCTAGAGCGCATACGCCTAGTACTACAACTTATCTTAGTTTTCTCAGAACGTAACCCAGGCCTGACTCGAATTTTGTCTGGTCATGCTCTAATGTTTGAAAATGAACGCCTGCGTGATCGCATCAACCAACTTTTCGAACGCATTGAGACGCAACTTCGCCAGATCCTGCGTGAAAGAAAGCTTCGTGAAGGGAAATCATTCCCGGTTGATGAGAAAATCTTAGCCGCTCAACTGCTCGGTCAAGTTGAAGGCAGCTTGAATCGATTTGTTCGCTCAGACTTCAAATATCAACCAACAGAAAACTTTGATGCTTATTGGGCACTGCTAAGCGCTCAGATTAAGTAGCAATCAAATTAAGTGGCAATCAAATCTTAAGTGATGGTTATGACGACGAAAACTTCTTCAGCAAACGGCACAGCACAACACGTGATTACTAAGCCGCCTTTTACTCTAGCTCTACTTCACCCTAAATATTGGGGTGTATGGTTTGGTTTTGGGTTATTGGCGCTTATTGTTAACGTTCTCCCTTATCGCCTCTTACTGCTGTTAGGCCGATCGTTAGGCTCTTTGGGTGCTCGCTATGGTAAAAAGCGCGTCGCGGTAGCAACACGTAACTTGGAGCTCGCCTTCCCAGACAAGCCAGCAGATGAAGTCGCGGCAATGGTCAGTGAGAACTTCAAGAACACAGGTATGGCACTCATCGAAACGGGCATTACCTGGTTCTGGCCAACATGGCGTTTCAAGCGAATCCTAGTAGATAAAGACACCCAAACCCTGCGTACACATAAAGCCAACGGTAAAGGTGTTCTTCTATGCTGTGTGCATGCCTTAAACCTAGAGATCACTGCGCGAGCAATGGCTGTTCTCGGTATTTCAGGTTTAGGTGTTTACCGCCCGCACAACAATCCGGCGTATGAGTTCATTCAATACCGCGGCCGTACTCAGAACGGCAATCGTCTGATTCACCGTAAAGACGTGAAGCGTATGATTCGAATCCTGCGTCAGGGTGAGATCCTTTTCTACCTACCGGATCATGATTACGGTCGTAACAAGTCTGTGTTTGTGCCTTTCTTCGCTGTAGAAGATGCATGTACTACAACAGGCACTAGTATTCTGGCTTATACGAGCCGATGCGCACTTGTTCCGGGTTCTGGTTTTAGAAATGCCGATGGCAAGTATGAGATCATGGCCGATGAATCGATCGAAGATGACTATCCACAGAAAGATGAGAAAGCGGCTGCCGCCTACATGAACCGCTACCTTGAGAAGATTATCTTAAGAGCACCAGAACAGTGGATGTGGCTGCACAAGCGCTTTAAGACCATGGAAGACCCAAAAGTGGAGCGCGGCATTCGTTATAAATAATGAATACTGAATACTGAACCAAAAGAAAAGGGGCTGATGAATCATCAACCCCTTGTGCATTCTATAATCTAATTACGAGTAGTATTAGATGCCGTATTGAGCGCGGTACGCTTTTACTGACTCTAGATGTGCTGCGTCTGTGCCTTTCTCTTCAAGGAAAGTCACCAAGTCAGTCAGGCTAACGATTGAGATAATCGCACAACCGAAGTCACGCTCAACTTCTTGAATCGCAGACAGTTCGCCTTTGCCCTTCTCTTGACGGTCGATAGCAACAAGCACGCCCGCTAAATCAGCGCCATTTGCTTGGATGATTTCCATCGACTCACGAATCGCAGTACCTGCAGTGATCACGTCGTCCACTAACATGATGCGACCTTCAAGCGCGCTACCGACAAGGTTGCCACCTTCACCGTGGTTTTTCGCTTCTTTGCGGTTGAAGCAGTAGGGCGTGTCTACATCGTGGTGATCCGCTAGTGCAACCGCTGTCGTCGTTGCAATTGGGATACCTTTGTATGCAGGACCAAATAGTACATCAAACTCAATGCCAGAATCAGCCAATGCTGCTGCGTAGAAGCGACCTAAGCGCGCTAGGTCACGACCTGTATTAAACAATCCAGCATTGAAGAAGTAAGGGCTCTTGCGGCCAGACTTTAAAGTAAACTCACCAAACTTAAGTACTTCTTTCTCTAGTGCAAATTCAATAAATTCACGTTGATATGCTTTCATGCTCATCCTCTATGTTTACTCAATAAAACTTAACTTACGCCCTGTACCACCCTTTCAGGTTTTACAGACAAAAAAATAGCCCCCAAATTGGGAGCTATTAAAAATGACTAGTCGGCCAACGCAGCTTTCTGCGCTTCGACGATATCGGCAATGCCCTTATTAGCCAGGGTTAAAAGCTGCATCAGCTCTTCGTGGCTGAACGGTTCGCCTTCTGCGGTACCTTGAATCTCAATCATCTTACCGTCTTCCGTCATTACAACGTTCATGTCGGTATCGGCTGCTGAGTCTTCAACGTACTCAAGGTCACACAGTGCTTGTGCACCAACGATGCCCACTGAAACTGCCGCTACGTGGCCTTTCATTGGGTTCTTTTTCAGTTTGCCGCTTGCTAGTAGGCTGTTGATAGCATCAGCCATTGCAACGCTTGCACCTGAGATAGAAGCAGTACGAGTACCGCCGTCTGCTTGGATAACATCACAATCGACAGTGATCATAATTTCACCCATTACTTTCAGGTCAACAACAGCACGTAGGCTACGAGCGATCAGACGTTGGATTTCCATCGTACGACCACCTTGCTTGCCGCTCGCCGCTTCACGACGGTTACGAGTGTGCGTTGCACGTGGCAGCATGCCGTATTCAGCCGTTACCCAACCCTTTCCTTGGCCTTTTAACCAACGCGGTACGTTTTCTTCTACCGTCGCATTACATAGAACTTTAGTGTTGCCGAACTCAACTAATACAGAACCTTCAGCATAAGCTGTGTAGTTACGAGTAATTTTAATTGGACGAATTTGATCTACAGCGCGGTCATTTGGACGCATTGGTATCTACCTTATTAACAGTCTGAAGTGATTTACTATCGAAAGAGTGCATCACCTAAGAAAGGGGTGAGACAGTTTTGATTGGGGCAAGATTATATAGCAGTTTATCGTGCAAATCTATTTACCGTTCAAAGCTATTTATCACGAAAGGCTATTTACAGTGAAAAGCGACAGGCTTCGAGAGCACACCATATCGTGATACTATGCGTGCGCGTTATTTTCAGAATGATAAAAGACAGGAAAATTCGATGATTTATAGTATGACCGCGTACGCACGCAAAGAAGTAAAAGGCGATTGGGGCAGCGCAGTATGGGAAATCCGTAGTGTAAACCAACGCTACCTAGAAACTTACTTCCGTATGCCTGAACAGTTCCGTGGTTTAGAGCCAATCTTGCGTGAGCGTTTCCGTAAGCGTCTAGCGCGCGGTAAGGTTGAATGTAACCTACGCTTTGAAGCAAACCCTGCTGCAAAGGGCGAACTAAGCATTAACGAAGGTTTGGCTCAGCAAGTAATCAATGCGGCGAAACAAGTAATGACGATGACTGGCGAAGAGAGCCGTTTGAACCCATTCCAAGTCATGAACTGGCCTGGTGTGATGGAAACGCCAGAGCAAGACATGGATGCCATCAACAAAGACCTACTTGAAGCATTCAACGATGCTATCGCAGAGTTCATTGATGCTCGTGCTCGTGAAGGTGAGAACATGAAGGCGCTAATCGTACAGCGCTTAGATGCAATCACTGAAGAAGTAGTGAAAGTTCGTGCACGCATGCCTGAGATCCTAGAGTGGCAACGTGAGCGTCTTCTTACCAAATTTGAAGATGCGAAAATCGAACTTGAAGGTTCTCGTGTTGAGCAAGAGCTTATCCTACTTGCGCAGAAGTCAGACGTAGCAGAAGAGCTAGACCGTCTAGATTCTCACGTGAAAGAAGCAAATGCAGTACTGAAGAAAGGTGGCGCTTGTGGCCGTAAGCTAGACTTCATGATGCAAGAGTTCAACCGTGAGTCAAACACGCTAGCGTCTAAGTCTATCAGCACAGACATCACAGCATCGGGCGTAGAGCTTAAGGTTCTTATCGAACAGATGCGTGAGCAGATCCAAAACATTGAATAACAGTCTGTAAGCTGTACACGATAAAGAATAATCAGCTTAATCAGTGTTGATTAGATCAAAATGAGCTCCTAATTTTAGGGGCTTTTTTTTATGGATACAGTAATAGTAATCAGGATGAGCAAGTGACTGGTTGTTACGTAGAAGGTTGAGTTAGAGCAAAGAACAGATACAACGATAGTTAGAACGAGATAACGGACGTAAAACAGGATTTTTGAATACTTAGAGAGGGTATTGCTAATGGAGAAGAGTGTTGCGGTAAAACTGAGGGGGGAAACAAATTTGAGAGAGAAAGTGACGCAAGTTGCTGTTGCAACCTGCGCCGACTTAAAATCTTATAGAGCTACAACGTTTGCAGCTTGAAGACCTTTTTGGCCTTGCTCTACTTCGAAAGACACTTGTTGGCCTTCTTTAAGAGTCTTGAAACCTTCAGAAGCGATTGCACGGAAGTGTACGAATACGTCAGCGCCGCCGTTGTCTTGAGTTAGGAAACCGAAGCCTTTCTCTTCGTTAAACCATTTTACTACGCCGTTTACTTTGTTAGACATGATGTGTCCCTTATATAAAAATAAAAAATTAATCGCCAAAAGTGCGATGCGCTGAAAGCTTGAATTATTTAATGTATCTATGAAGCTAAGGGAAACACTGAGAATAACAATGAAGCAATACTAAGGGTTCTACTTTACAACTGGATGTTTCATTTAATAACCCTGAGAACAGAGCGACGCCATTCTTGGTGATCTGAGCCTGCTTGTAAAGCGTTATTTGGACAATTTGATGTTTTTTTGTTCGGTTGGCTTGAATTCAAGCCCAGCTAGGTCGCCGGGCTTGATTTGTAAGACTTTGATCTCAAAAAATTTACTCGTCCGGCTGCTTAGTTCTGAGATCGACATATGGCCAGTAATGGTGACCGACTCGAATCAACAGAGTTGCTGCTGCTAAGATAAATGCCGCTAAAGATAACCAAACGATCAATACCGCATCGAGTTCTTTCATGCCCAAAGTGATGTAACGAGCAATCGCCATCATCGCGATATAGATTGGGTATCGCACTGGGATCTTACCGTTCATCACAAACTGCTGAACCATCGCCAACACTTCTAAATAGATAAACATCAGCAGAATGTCGGTCAATTGCACTCGGCGTTCAGCGAAGACATGCATGAACTCTTCGACCATCGCAAACAAGGTCGCGAGCGTGATCGCCACCAGCAATACCGCTTCCATAATGTGGAATACTTTTAAAAACGGCTTACTAAAAGATTTAGGTAAGTGAGAAGGCATAGTCACTCTTCAAAAAATAATTAATCCAGTCTCTACAATAGCATGCATCAATATAAGTCGCGTACTGTCAAAGCACCGACTTTAGGCTAACGCCATCAACTCATCGGTAACCAACATTAAGAAGCAACGGTAAAAAGCAACAAATACAAAAATGGCCCCGCATTCACTGCAGAGCCATCTGTTTGTCTTTTACTTAGCGACTTCTTAGTGGCTAATTAGCCTTAAAGCAGAATCAGGTAAGTTAAGAACACCACACACAGTCCGTAGATAAGCGGGTGTACTTCTTTGCGCTTACCTGCCACAACCATTGTGAATGCGTAGCTGATGAAGCCCATCGCCATACCGTTCGCTGGAGAGAAGCTTAGCACTGTGAACATGATGGTAAAGAAGGCTGCAATGCGTGACTCTTTCTTTTCCCAGTTGATCTGACCAAGACGACCTACCATGTAGATGCCGACTACTACCATCGCCGGTGCAACCATTGCAGCCGAGAAGATAGAGAAGATTGGGTATAGGAATAGCGAGATTAGGAACAGACCAGCCACCATGACTGCTGCCAAACCCGTTTTTGCACCTTGAGAAGAAGCGATGCCAGACTCAGAGAAAGCAGTGATCGATGTGGTACCAAGAATTGAACCAATCACAGTACCGCCCGCATCTGCTACTAGAGCCGATTTCGCGTTTGGCACCTTGCCGTCTTTATCGATGATGCCCGCATCACGGCCAACGCCGACAATCGTGCTCAAGCCATCAAAGAAATCGACAATCAGGAAGATAAGCACGATAAACAGTAGGTCGAACATTTTCTCTGGCGTGAAAGCAGAGAAATCAAAGATAGCGCCGAAGCTGCCAGCCATGCTTGGTGGCATAGCAATGAACTGCTCTGGGATTGGTGCGTTTGAAGTGCCCATGAAGACGTCAGCAAGAATCGTCAACACGATAGCAGAAACGAATGAGATGAACGTTGCTAGCTTGATGTCACGAACCATACAACCCAGTGCGATGAAGATGCTCACGTAAGCGATGATCACTTTTGGATCAGAAATGTCGCCTAAGCCTACCAATACGAATGGGTTAGAAACGATGATGCCCGCATTCTTAAGACCTAAGAAAGCAATGAACAGTCCGAGAGACACGGTAATCGCCAACTTCAAATCTTCAGGAATCGATTCAATCATCGATTTACGAATATTGGTCAATGAGAACGCAAGGTACAAAATACCAGATAGGAAGATACCGAACAGCGCTTCATTCCAAAGCACGGCAACAGATCCACTTAACAGCAGACCTTTGAAAAAGCCGTTCATACTCATGCCCGGCGCTAGCATTACAGGGTAGTTGCCCCAAATGCCCATAATTAGGGTTGCGATTGCCGCAGACAGAGCCGTTGCAGTAAACACGGCACCTTTGTCCATGCCTGGAATATCACCCAAAATTGCTGGGTTAACCGCCAGAATGTAACTCATCGCCAAGAAAGTAATGAAACCCGCATACAGCTCAGTGCCAATCGTGGTTTTTCTTTCAGTGATTTTAAACATCGAATCAAGCGAGCCAGAGGTGTTCTGGGCTTTCAGGGTGGAATCGGTACTCACAACAAAACCTTTGCAATAAATTAAGAATTTGGTGATTCAAATGCTGTGAGAATAGAGAGGTCTCTACACTAAAAACTGTAGTCACCAAGGTAGGCTCGGTAGTAGAAACATCTAGTCTAGTAGGGTCTGTTGGCCCTTCGAGATGATTTTTGCAGCGAGTTGTTGGAGTTTTCTACAAGGCAGAGACTTTGATGTGTAGCTAGCCTACATAAGAAGTCGATAACGCAGTAGAAATCACCAACAAACGCTGCCCGAAGGGTTCGGCTAAAATCGTTTTATGCTTTGTTAAGGAGTCTTTACTTAGAATGCTAGGTTACAAACTCCTTGCCGCGCCTAAAACGATTTTTTCTCGAACAAAACTCCATCGCGAAAGGTCAACAGACCCTAGATATATACAGCATTTAATCGTTTGCGCGGATTGTAAGGATTGAGATTAAAACTTCAACAAATTTTGTCCAGATCACATAAAAAAGTACCGATGACGAGTCATTACATTTATACAAAGATCTTTGAGAAGATCATTTGCTGATAAATAACGATCAAGCCAGTTGTTCTCAATCATCTAAATATGCTACTCTTCGCCTCCATTTTTCTGACCTAATTTTCACCAGTTGCTTCTATTAGTTTTACTCGTTATCTCTTTATAGACGTAACCAACGGCACAATTAGTAGATGCGCCATCGGAACAAAAATTAGAGTCAGTGCTATCTTTTAAAGTGTGGGTTTATTGCCTTCACTCAATCCAACCAACAGTGGAAATATACAGATGGGCAAAGGTACTCTTTACATCGTATCTGCACCTAGTGGCGCAGGTAAGTCGAGCTTGATCTCAGCAATGCTAGAAACCAATCCAACCTACGCAATGAAGGTATCTGTTTCACACACCACTCGCGGTATGCGCCCTGGTGAAGAAAATGGTGTTCACTACCACTTCGTAGAGAAGCATCATTTTGAAGACCTTATTACTAAAGGTGAATTCCTAGAGTACGCTGAAGTGTTCGGCAACTACTACGGTACTTCACGCGTTTGGATTGAAGAAAACCTAAACCGCGGTATCGATGTATTCCTAGATATCGACTGGCAAGGTGCTCGTCAGATCCGTGAACAAATGCCTCAAGCGAAGAGTGTATTCATTCTTCCACCATCAAATGGTGAGCTAGAGCGTCGTTTGAATGTTCGCGGTCAAGACAGCGACGAAGTTATTGCGAAACGCATGAGCGAAGCAAAATCAGAGATTTCTCACTATGCAGAATATGATTATGTGATCGTGAATGACGACTTTGATGCAGCCCTAATGGACTTCAGAGCTATCATTCGTGCGGAACGCTTAAAAGAAGATAAGCAAGCAGCGAAATACAGCGGCATGCTTACTGCTTTATTAGCGGAATAATCTAGATCCTCTAGATTTTCTATTGAGATAAGTATACGGTGATCTAGAAAGTATCTAGTTAAACTTGTATACTTTCTCGTCATCAAAAATTTATTAGTTAATTACTATTTGGAGTCCTCATGGCACGCGTAACTGTTCAAGACGCTGTTGAAAAAGTTGGCAACCGTTTCGACCTAGTTCTTATTGCGGCTCGCCGCGCACGTCAAATGCAAACTGGCGGTAAAGATTCACTAGTGCCTGAAGAAAACGATAAGCCAACGGTTATCGCTCTTCGCGAAATCGAAGAAGGTCTTATCACTAAAGACGTACTAGATGCTCGTGAACGTCAAGAGCAACAAGAGCAAGAAGCGGCTGAACTTGCAGCAGTAAGCAGCATCGCTCACACTCGTTAGCTCATATTCGCAAAAAGCGTCATTCGAACTAATTAACCTTCCGGGCCTTTAATTTGTATCTATTCGATAGCCTCAAAGACGTTGCCCAAGAATACCTAACAGAGCCTCAAATTGAGGCTCTGCGTCAATCTTATGTGGTAGCGAGAGACGCCCATGAAGGGCAAACCCGCTCAAGCGGTGAACCATACATTATCCACCCTGTAGCTGTTTCAAGAATCCTGGCAGAAATGCGTCTGGATATCGAAACCCTGCAAGCTGCTCTGCTTCATGATGTCATCGAAGACTGTGATGTCACTAAAGAAGATCTAGAGGAAAAATTTGGCAATACCGTTGCTGAATTGGTTGATGGTGTATCTAAGCTGGATAAGCTTAAATTTCGTGATCGCAAAGAAGCGCAAGCAGAGAACTTCCGCAAGATGGTTCTCGCCATGGTGCAAGACATCCGCGTTATCTTGATCAAATTAGCTGACCGTACTCACAACATGCGCACGCTTGGGGCACTTCGTCCTGACAAAAAGCGTCGTATTGCTCGTGAAACCCTAGAGATTTATTCTCCACTAGCTCACCGTCTTGGTATTCATAACATCAAGACCGAACTAGAAGAGCTGGGCTTTGAAGCCCTCTATCCTAACCGTTATCGCGTACTTAAAAACGTAGTGAAAGCTGCGCGTGGTAACCGTAAGGAAATGATCCAACGTATCCATAGCGAAATTGAAGGCCGCCTTGAAGAGGTCGGTTTGCCTGCTCGCGTACTTGGTCGTGAAAAAAACCTGTTCTCCATCTACAACAAGATGAAAACTAAAGAGCAGCGCTTCCACACCATTATGGACATCTACGCTTTCCGCGTCGTGGTTGATACCCCAGATACTTGTTATCGCGTACTTGGTCAGGCTCACAGCCTGTACAAGCCTCGCCCTGGCCGCATGAAAGATTACATTGCGGTACCAAAAGCCAACGGCTACCAATCTCTGCACACGTCAATGATCGGCCCTCACGGGGTGCCAGTTGAGGTTCAGATCCGTACTGAAGATATGGATCAAATGGCAGACAAAGGTGTCGCAGCGCACTGGTCTTACAAAGGCAACGGCTCACGCAGCAGTAATGGCACAACCGCACAGGTTAAAGCACAACGTTGGATGCAGAGCTTACTTGAGCTGCAACAAAGCGCGGGTAACTCATTCGAATTCATTGAAAACGTTAAGTCTGATCTGTTCCCAGATGAGATCTTCGTGTTCACGCCGAAGGGGCGCATTGTCGAGCTTCCGGCAGGCGCAACAGCGGTCGATTTTGCTTACGCGGTACATACCGATGTCGGCAACATGTGTGTAGGTGCTCGTGTAGACATGAACCCTTACCCACTGAGCAAATCGCTGAAGAATGGCCAAACCATTGAGATCATCAGTGCTCCGGGCGCACGCCCGAACGCAGCATGGCTCAACTACGTGGTGACATCGCGTGCACGTACTAAGATCCGTCAGGTTCTGAAAACGATGCGTCGTGAAGAGTCGATCACGCTAGGCCGTCGTCTACTGAATCATGCACTTGGCGAACACTCTATTGGCGATATCGGCCAAGAGAATATCGACCACGTATTGTCTGATCTTCGTCTCGACAGTATTGAAGACTTACTGGCATCGATTGGTCTTGGTGAGCTGATGAGTATCGTTATTGCTCGTCGTCTACTGGGTGATGCTGACGAACTGACTGAAGTGGAAAACAACAGCGACACACCAAGGAAGAAATTGGCTATCCGTGGTGCTGAAGGTCTACTACTGACGTTCGCTAACTGTTGTCACCCAATTCCAGATGATCACATCATTGCCCATGTATCGCCAGGTCGTGGCCTTGTGGTTCACCGTGAAACGTGTCCAAACGTTCGTGGTTACCAGAAAGAACCAGACAAATACATGGCGGTTGAATGGTCTGACGATTACGACCAAGAGTTCACTGCTGAACTTCAGGTTGATCTGCAGAATCACCAAGGTGCACTGGCTGAGTTAACTAACGTTATCTCGAAAACAGGCTCGAACATTCACGGTATTTCAACTGAAGAACGTGATGGACGCCTGTACACAGTGACTATCTTGCTGACCACCAAAGATCGTGTTCATCTTGCAAGTATTATGAAAAAGCTACGTGTGATGCCACACGCGCTGAAAGTAAGACGTCGTAAGAACTAACGTTTAAACTTGATAATAGTTTTGCCAAGAATTTAAATCCCCTTAATGCTTTATCGCTTAAGGGGATTTTTATAACCGTAATCCTAGTATTTACCGCGCTCCCTCCCATTCCTGCCTGTACAAAAATCCAGTAAAATGCTTGAATAGATCATCTCTCTTACGTTTATGAGCCTTGTTATGTCACAGCTTTTATCTGCTATCCCTCTCAACTCTTTATCTGGAGTCGGCGCTAAAGTCGCAGAGAAACTAGAGAAGGTTGGGCTTAACAATGTACAAGACCTGCTATTTCACCTGCCTTTGCGCTATGAAGATCGAACGCGTATCTATCCAATCGTAAAACTGCATGCTGGTTTATGGGCAGCAGTGCAAGGCAAGGTAATGCACGTCGATACCATTTTCGGTAAACGTAAGATGCTCGCAGTAAAGATCAGTGATGGTAATGGCACTATTACACTGCGTTTTTTCAACTTCACTGCAGGCATGAAGAATAACTTTGCCGAAGGCAAACAAGTGCATGCTTATGGTGAGATCAAGCGCGGCAATATGGGGCTTGAGATTGTCCATCCGGATTACAAATTCTTTGCTCCTAGGCAACAACCAGACGTTGAAGCCAACCTGACTCCGGTGTACCCAACCACCGAAGGGCTAAGACAAGTCACGCTGCGTAATCTTACCGATCAAGCCTTAGAGCTAATCGACAAGGCCGCAGTTAACGAGCTTCTCCCATCAGGTTTATACGACCACCAAATTACCCTCGCACAAGCACTGCATACCATTCACAGGCCGCCCCCGGGCATTGACCTAGAGCTGTTTGATGAAGGCAAGCACCCTGCGCAACTGCGCCTAATTATGGAAGAGTTACTGGCTCAAAACCTGTCTATGTTGTCTGTTCGTAGCAAAGGGCAGCAAGACAAGGCAATGCCTTTTCCTCCAGTAAACACCCTTAAAGATAAGCTACTGGCTCAGCTGCCGTTTTCACCAACCAATGCCCAAGCACGAGTGACCAAAGAGATCGAAGCTGACTTGGAAAAGCCGCATCCTATGATGCGTTTAGTGCAAGGTGATGTGGGCTCTGGTAAAACCTTAGTCGCTGCACTGGCGGCGGTTCGCGCATTGGAACACGGTCAACAAGTAGCACTTATGGCACCCACTGAACTACTCGCAGAACAACACGCGATTAACTTTGCCAACTGGTTTGAGGCAATGGGTATTCAAGTTGGATGGCTAGCAGGTAAGCTCAAAGGCAAAGCTCGTGAAACTGAACTAACACGTATTGCCAGTGGCGAAGCGCAAATGGTGGTCGGTACTCATGCCCTGTTCCAAGAGCATGTCGAGTTCAAAAACCTTGGTTTAGTGATCATTGATGAGCAACACCGATTTGGTGTCCACCAACGGTTAGAGCTACGTGAGAAAGGCGCAAAGCAAGGCTACTACCCCCATCAGTTGGTCATGACCGCCACCCCAATCCCACGAACGTTAGCAATGACGGCCTATGCCGACCTCGAAACTTCGATTATTGATGAACTGCCACCGGGGCGAACACCAATTCAAACCGTAGCGATCCCTGATACTAAACGTGATGATATTGTCGAACGGGTGCGTAATGCGTGTCTCAATGAAGGCAAACAAGCCTACTGGGTATGTACGCTAATTGATGAATCCGAAGTATTAGAAGCGCAAGCCGCGGCCGACACTGCAGAAGAGCTGCAACGCAAACTACCAGATGTAAAAATTGGCTTGGTGCACGGCCGAATGAAACCCGCCGAGAAACAGGCGGTGATGAGAGAGTTCAAAGAGAACAAGCTGCATCTATTGGTTGCGACAACCGTGATTGAAGTGGGCGTGGATGTTCCGAATTCGAGCTTAATGATCATCGAGAACCCAGAACGTCTTGGCCTAGCGCAACTGCACCAACTGCGTGGCCGTGTCGGCCGAGGTTCGGTCGCAAGTCATTGTGTATTGTTGTATCACTCTCCGCTGTCTAAAACCGCTCAGAAACGCCTAGGTGTGCTACGTGAAAGTAACGATGGCTTTGTGATTGCACAGCGCGACTTAGAAATCCGTGGTCCCGGTGAATTGCTCGGTACCAAACAAACTGGCTTGGCTGATTTCAAGATCGCCGATCTAATTCGTGACCAACGTTTGATACCTGAAGTGCAGCGTATTGCGCGTCATATTCACGATAGCTACCCAGACAATGCTAAGGCGATCATCAACCGTTGGTTGGGTGAACGCGATGTTTACTCTAAGGCGTAGTTAACACTAAGGCATAGTTAACACTGAGACCGTATTCAAACGTAAAAAAGGCTTCCTCAAGGAAGCCTTTTTAGTGTGCGTTACTTTCATCAAGCAAGAGCGAGATTCCCTATTCGCTCGTTCCTCACGATAGGGAATGACGATCAAAGTAAACTTTCATCATCAAAGTCCATGGTTAGCAATTCGTCATCCTCGGAGAGGGAAGAATGACCGAGTCGGGGATCTCTTAACCGTTCCCCGAACCGAACTTATCGTCATCAAACGGACTGATGATAACTAGGGCTTAACCGGGAAACTGACCTGCGCTTTTAAGCCACCTTCACTGCGGTTATTGACCACAACAGCACCTTGATGCTGGCTAACGATACGTTTCACAATTGCTAAGCCCAAGCCCGTTCCTTCGCTACCACGAGCCGTGTCACCACGCGTGAAAGGTTCAAACAGCTTTCCGATCTGGTCTTGTGGAATACCCGGCCCGTTATCTTCTACCGTCACCCAAGCAAGCTTGTTATCCGCCGTCATACCAGTTGATACCTTGACCCAACCATTACCGTAACGCAGCGCATTCACCACCAAGTTGCTCACAGCACGCTTCATCGCGATCGGATTACCTAGCGCTGGCTTCATCGATTCTGGAATATCGGTTTCAATCTGAACCTCGTAGCCACCCTCAGAGCTCGATACCTCACGAGCAATATCATCGACAAACACCGCTTGGAATGAATCTCGGTCGACAGGCTTTAGGTAATCCATGAACTGGCTGATGATTTCATTACACTCTTCGGTATCACTGATAATCCCCTCAGCTAAGTAGGCATCCTCTGGTGACATCATCTCAGTCGCTAAGCGAATACGCGTTAACGGAGTACGTAAATCATGGCTGATACCCGCCATCAACAAGGCGCGGTCTTCTTCTAGCTCTTGGATGCCTTTCGACATCTGGTTAAAGGCTCGAGTTACCGAGCGAATCTCTTGTGCGCCTTGAACTGGCAATGGCGGTGGAATATCACCTCGCCCGACACCTTGCGCCGCTTTCTCTAGCGCTATCAACGGACGGTTTTGCAATCGGATAAACAGCCAACCACCTGCGACAATCAACAGCGCCATGATCAGACTGTTACGAAACAGTGGTGCAAAATCCTCTTCTTGCAGCTCTGATAACGGAATACGAATTAAAGAGTTGGGTAACTGCGCAATGTCCATCCAAAGCACATAGCTCTCTTTACCCAAGATCAGCCGCACTTCAGTTTCAGAACCCAGCTCCTTGGTCATCTCCTCACTCATCAGGTCGATTGCGACCGCATGGTAATACTCACCCGCCGCTTCGCTGTCCTTGGCGTGAACGGTTACCCCGAGCTGTTCAAGCACACGCTGACGCAATGGCGCATCGATCTCGATATCACTGCCTTGGTCCAATACCAGGTTTAGCTCGTGAGCCAAAATCTTATTAAACTGCTGCAAACTTGGCATCAACGCATAGTTAAACACCGCGTAATAAGAAAAAATTTGGCTAGCGACCAATAGCGTTAAGAAAAGCACTATCGACTGAGTAAAGGAGCTACGTATACGCATGGGGCACCCGAGATGTAGAAAGATAAAGAAAGTGTTATATGACTATAACTCTAAACCATTGTGCTGAATAGAAAACGGGCCATCGCATATTAATGAGATGACCCGTAAGATTCACAGAATCGATAAAGCTACTGTAGAGCTTATTAAGCTGAATTACACTGCTTTGCCATCTGGAACGAATACATAACCCAAGCCCCACACCGTTTGGATGTAGCGAGGTTTGCTTGGATCTTCTTCAACTAGACGACGCAGACGTGAAATCTGAACATCGATAGAACGTTCCATTGCTGAATACTCACGGCCACGAGCCATGTTCATCAGCTTATCGCGAGACATTGGCTCACGAGCATTCGTTACCAAGGACTTAAGAACCGCAAATTCACCCGAAGTAAGCGGCATTGGCTCTTCACCGCGGAACATTTCGCGAGTACCTAAGTTCAAGCGGAACTCACCAAACTCAACCACAGACTCTTCTGTGCTTGGTGCACCCGGTGCTTCAATGACTTGGCGACGCAGTACAGCTTTAATACGAGCAAGCAGTTCACGTGGATTAAATGGTTTTGGCAGGTAATCATCAGCACCCACTTCCAAGCCCACAATGCGATCCACTTCATCACCCTTTGCAGTAAGCATCAGGATTGGTAGCGAGTTGTTTGCGTTTCGTAGACGACGACAGATCGATAGACCATCTTCGCCCGGCAACATTAAATCCAATACCATCAAGTGAAAATTTTCACGGGTTAACAGGCGGTCCATCTGCTCACTGTTTGCCACGCTACGCACTTGAAAGCCCTGCTCTGACAGATAGCGCTCTAACAGTGCACGTAAACGAGCATCGTCATCGACCACTAAAATTTTGTAGTTTTCTTGCATGTAATGGTTCCACCTATTAAAGCTTAAACCTAAGGTTAAGCATTCTTGGTAAATTGTATATTGGTATAAGACATTAAAAATGTAACATTATTGGAGAAAAAGTCGCCTAAATAATTGTTAACGTATGTTGCCTTTCTATATATTCTATCTTAGATCATCATTTCATTAAGTCAGATTTATGAAAACCAAACTTATTACTCGAGAAGGTTATAACAAACTCAAAGCAGAACATGACCACTTATGGCACGAGAAACGCCCTGAAATTACTAAGATAGTCACTTGGGCGGCAAGCCTTGGAGATCGCTCAGAAAACGCAGATTACACCTTCAATAAGCGTCTACTTCGTCAGATCGATCGCCGAGTGCGTTTTTTAAGAAAGTTCCTACCTGATGTCACGATCGTTGATTACTCGCCACAACAAGAAGGTAAGGTATTTTTCGGTGCTTGGGTCGAAATTGAGAATGATGATGGGGAAATTAAGAAGTTTCGAATTGTCGGCCCAGAAGAGATCTACGGCGATGCTAAAGGCTATATCTCTATCGACTCACCAATGGCTAGAGCTCTGCTCAAGAAAGAAGTAGATGACGAGTTTACGGTAAAAACACCGGAAGGCGACAAAGAGTGGTTCATTAACTCGATTCGCTACGCAGACAACGAATAACCAAACTTAATAAACACTTAGCGATAAACTGAGTGTTCAGCAAACCCAAACTCCAGATAAAAGAAAAACCCGCAAGGCTTTCGCCTAGCGGGGTTAAGTCTCTATCGCAGCAATCCGGCTACTGTTTATCTCTTCGAGATAAGGTGCTCCCTGCATCTTTCCTTGATAGTGGCTAAATCCTTTAACCAATTTCCTTTTTGTTCATCGCCATCCTAGCGGTGTCCATTCTAGCCTGTCATCCTGACTGGCGAATCTCATCCAGAGATTATCACTTCCTTGCTGACCACTCATCCTAAGTAATCAAATCTTCATCCTGAAGATACCTAGTCCATTAGGCTTTTTCCTGTTCCTGCCAACTCCCTGTCGACAAGTTAAATATTACGGCAAATGGCCGTGTTTCCTAGATAGTCTTAAAAAACATTTCAGGTGAGAAATACGCCCACAAACACACAATCAAATAAAATCAGCAACTTAGTGTAACATCAAGACGATTTCATCGGTCTAAAGCGACTTAGTCTCACATCACTTGTAAGAGATCTCGCACAAAGCGGGTATCAGAAACGGAAATTCGACTTCTGACAGGATAATTACACAGCCAAAGCTAGAAAAAGCGTACGCTCACCCCCATGTATTTGTCATGATATTAAATAAGAGATTCATCGGATGAGCCAAGCTATCTGTCGACTGATCGCTGAAGAACTGAATGTCCGTTCTGAGCAAGTCACTGCCGCAGTAAACCTAATTGACGACGGTAACACCGTTCCCTTTATTGCCCGCTACCGTAAAGAAGTCACGGGTGGCTTAGACGATACCCAACTACGTAACCTTGATAGCCGCCTTTCATACCTTCGCGAGCTAGACGATCGTCGCCAAACAATTCTTAAGTCGATTCAAGACCAAGGAAAACTCTCGCCAGAACTCGAGCGTGATATCACTCAAGCAGACAGCAAGACTCGCCTAGAAGATTTATACCTGCCATACAAACCAAAGCGCCGTACTAAAGGCCAGATCGCGATTGAAGCGGGCTTAGAACCACTTGCCGACACACTGTGGAATGAACCACAGCACGATCCAGAAACGGAAGCGGCGAACTTCATCAGCAACGATAAAGGCATTGCCGATACCAAAGCTGCTCTCGATGGTGCTCGTGCGATCATCATGGAACGCATTGCGGAAGACGCAAACCTACTAGAAAAGATTCGCCAACACCTAACACGCAACTCAGAGCTAGTCGCTCGTGTAGTGACAGGTAAAGAGCAAGAAGGCGAGAAGTTCAAAGACTACTTCGAACACAACGAAACACTCAACAAAGTGCCTTCTCACCGTGCACTTGCCATGCTGCGTGGCCGCAATGAAGGCTTCCTAACACTGGCGATGAATGCCGATCCTGAGCAAGAAGAAGGCGCTCGTGGTTCTTACTGTGAGAACATTATCTCTGATCACTACGGCATTACTCTGAGCAGTGCTCCTGCGGATGCTTGGCGTAAGCAAGTGATTAGCTGGGCATGGCGCATCAAGGTTTCTATGCACATGGAAACTGAATTGATGGGCGCAATGAAAGAGCGTGCAGAGATCGAAGCGATTGAAGTATTCGCAACCAACCTAAAAGACCTACTCATGGCAGCGCCAGCTGGTCCTCGAGCAACCTTAGGCTTGGACCCAGGTTTACGTACCGGTTCGAAAATCGCTGTCGTGGATTCAACCGGTAAGGTTTTGGCAACAGAAACTATTTACCCTCACCCACCTCAAAAGCAATACGACAAATCGGCACACGTGGTTGAGCAGATGGTTCGTCAATTCAATGTTGATTTGATTGCGATTGGTAACGGTACGGCTTCACGCGAAACCGACAGCTTTGTGGCTGACGTAATTAAACGCGGCAACCTAAAAGCGCAAAAGATCATTGTTAGCGAAGCGGGCGCATCGGTGTATTCCGCGTCTGAACTAGCTGCAAAAGAGTTCCCGAACATGGATGTATCAATTCGTGGTGCGGTGTCTATTGCTCGTCGTCTGCAAGATCCACTGGCAGAGCTAGTGAAGATTGACCCTAAATCGATCGGTGTGGGCCAATACCAACACGATGTGAGCCAAACTATGCTCGCTAAGCGCCTAGATGCGATTGTCGAAGACTGTGTAAACGCCGTAGGCGTTGATGTGAATACAGCGTCTGCCGCGCTACTTACTCGCGTAGCCGGCCTTTCTAGCACCATCGCTCAGAACATCGTGGATTTCCGTGATGAGAATGGTCGCTTCGAAGCACGTACTACGCTAAAGAAAGTCGCTCGCTTAGGTCCAAAAGCCTTTGAACAGTGTGCCGGCTTCCTACGCATTATGGATGGCAAAAACCCACTGGATGCATCATCGGTTCACCCAGAAGCTTACCCAGTAGTGAAAACCATTGCCGAGAAAAACCACAAAGACATCAAATCTCTGGTGGGTAACACAGACTTCTTACGTGGCTTACACGCCATCGATTACACCAATGAGAACTTCGGTGTACCAACGGTCAGCGACATCATCAAAGAGCTCGATAAACCGGGCCGTGACCCTCGCCCTGAATTTAAGACTGCAACCTTCGCCGATGGCGTAAACAGTGTTTCAGATCTAGAACCGGGCATGATTTTAGAAGGTGTGGTATCGAACGTGGCTAACTTTGGTGCCTTCGTTGATATTGGTGTTCACCAAGATGGCTTAGTGCATATTTCAGCGCTCACCGATCGCTTTGTCTCTGACCCACGTGAAGTGGTTAAAGCGGGCGACATCGTGAAAGTGAAGGTGATGGAAGTGGATGTTCAGCGTAAGCGTATTGCACTAAGCATGCGTATGAAAGATGAACCAGGCCAAGACAACCGCGCGCAACGTTCAAGTGCACCTCGCACGCAAAACCGCCCGAACCAAAATTCACAAGGCGGACAACGCCGTCGCGAAGAGCCGCAACAAAACGCGGCGATGGGTGGTGCGTTCGCTGCTGCATTTGCTAAAGCGAAAAAGTAATCCGTTAGCTCACCTAAAAAACGGATTAGCTTAAAAACAGAAAACCTGCATCCCTTAGGGTATGCAGGTTTTTTTATTATGTGTTCAAAAAAGACATCGAAGCTTGGTTGTATTCTTCGTGTTTATACTCAAAATAATTGGAGTTGCAGCTAGGCAACAAGTAAGTTCAGCCCTATGAGCATAGGGGTTCTATGTGATTAGGGTGAACTTACGCAGTTAACAACGCTGCAGCTTCAAGTATGAAGAGTATAATTATAATACGACCAACATCTCTGACGGAGCATGAGGCGCAACAGCATGACCATAATGATACTTTATGACCTTACGTCGTTTCTCCATCTGTCCTTCCTGAATCGCCGCATCTAAAACATGCTTTGGCAGGCGGAAACGCATGGTATAGCCTTTGCCTTGATCAGCACTGTATGTTTTCAGTGCCAATAAGCTGAACAGCCGATCAAAAGGGTCTTGTGGCTCTTCTTGGCTAACCGAATTGGCCTCTGACTCGTTCTCCATTTCATAACCTGGATGGTCTGAAGGATCCCAAGCCGACTGCTGCCTTCGTTTATCGTCTGATTTTACCTTACGCTCTGCATTGGTTCTCGCCAATGCTACTGCGGGAGCAATAGGTTCTCGGACTCTATTATCACGCGCAACTTGCTCTGTTTGCACATTAACGGACGGGGCGATTAGTGGCACACTCACTGCAGTTGCAGGTGACACAATCATCGCGAACTCTCCTCAAGAATCGCCCATCAATATTGCCATAACACTGTTGTACCGAGAACGCACAACAGGCATAGCCCAACTTAGCGCAATCAGCTCTGGAGAGAGTTAGGTCTGAGTATCATGCAACACGTTGGTGTTATACCAATCGTAGTAAATAACTGATCATCCTAGCTTGTTAAAATGCTCGATAACGGCGTTAAATTTTTTGATTGTAGAATAACTACTTATCGAAACTACTTGTCAAAAAAAAGCTGCCTTGTTCTCAAGCCTTTTACCTACGCTATTTTTGAACACTTACTTACTGTGATTGGTATTAGCTTATATATCGACCAAGCCGGATATATATTTAACAATTATTTTTGTGCGAAGCTGACAAGCTCACTGCAAAAGGCATCCGCTTCGGTCATAAACGGTGCATGCGAAGACTGGGTAAATATGTATTGCTCGGTATGAGGCAAGGCTGTGCCTAAGTCTTTCGCAACCTTGATTGGCACCAATCCATCTAATCGACCATACAAGCGTAGCATTGGTACTGAAATCTCAGGCAGTTGTTCACGCAGATCGACATCCGACAGCATCTTTAATCCTGCCAATAATGAGTCAGGGTTCGGCAACGGGCGAGACAGCACCGCTTGCTTGAGTTGTTTTACATCTTGCCTTGCTGAAGGGCTGCCCATGGCTTGCAATGCCATAAAGCGTTCGATGGTGGTTTGGAAATCTTCAACCAGTTGCTCGGTGAATGCGCTTAATACGTTGGGCTGAATGCCTCGCCATAACACGGGCTCTTTTGCAGCGGCGAATTTGGGAGAACTGGCGACAGTCACCAGCTTGCTCACGTAATCTGAGTGATGGAGAGCCATGTGCGTTGCGACCAAGCCTCCAAGTGACCAACCCACCCAAATCGCTTGCTTTGGTGCTTCGGCCAAAAGCTGCTGAGCAATCTCTTCAAGATCTTGAGCGTGGCAGTGCGCGCTGTGTCCATACCCTGGTAAATCGACAACATGCACTCGAAAATCAGCTTGTAATGCATTAACGGTTTGTTGCCATACCGCACCGTTCATTCCCCAGCCGTGAACCAGTACTAAATCAGGCCCTTGCCCAGAAACATGCCAATATAACGCGTCACTCATTCTCAATATTCCCTACTTTTTCCATCAGCGATAATCCGCGCTTTTCAGTATGGTGAGCAAAAGGAACACCATAACCCAAAAGCATCACGAGCTATGTTATCCGATTGGCTACAAAAACACACACCACGTCTGGTCACACCTCAATGCCACCTGTGCAAACTTGATAAACTGCCCAGTGATACACATCCTCGATGGTGCAATTCTTGTCTCAAACTCTTTCAGCCAGTACCACGCTGCCAACGATGTGGTTTAAAAACACTGCTCACAGTAGAGCAGTGCGGACAGTGCTTATCTCAACCTCCACCTTGGCATCGCCTCTACTGTGTCGGCGATTACACCTTCCCTACAGCAGGTTACATTCAGCAAATGAAGTACGCTGATAAGTTTTGGTTTGCACGTGATCTATCTAAGCTATTGGCATCACGTATCGAATATCCTGCTCCGCTGATCACCAGCGTGCCGCTGCATTGGCGTCGATATACTCATCGCGGCTTTAATCAAAGTAAGCTGCTAGCCGACTACACGGCTCAAGAGCTTGGCGTTGAAAGTGATGTGCTCTTTCGTCGAATTCGCTCAACGGCTTCCCAGCAGGGGCTGACTAAATCCGTACGATTACACAATCTAAAGAGCGCTTTTGCGCTGCGAAAACAAGACGTTCAAGGAACTATCCCCTCTCACGTCGCGATAATTGATGATGTTGTAACCACCGGCAGTACTGTGTATCAATTATGCCAATTACTACTTGAAGTGGACGTTAAAAGGATTGATATTTACTGCATCTGCCGCACTCCTGAGCCCTCTGGATAAAAGCTGTGAATCACTACTTGTACAGCAATCCAACAAAAAAGGGCTGAATTACAAATCTGACAGGAGTAGAATGGCGCTAATAACCTACAAATCTACTCAGGTATTCGTCGTGTCAAATATTACTATTACAGAAACAGCTCAAACTCACTTTGCCAATCTGCTGTCACAGCAGCCTGAAGGTACAAACATTCGTGTGTTCGTGGTAAACCCAGGCACACAAAACGCTGAGTGTGGTGTTTCTTACTGCCCAACAGATGCTATCGAAGCGTCTGACACAGAGCTTAAATTCGAAGCTTTCTCTGCATACGTAGATGAGCTAAGCCTACCGTTCCTAGATGAAGCTGAAATTGACTTCGTTACTGACAAAATGGGCTCTCAGCTAACGCTTAAAGCACCAAACGCTAAGATGCGTAAAGTCGCAGACGATGCACCACTTCTAGAACGTGTTGAATACGCAATTCAAACACAAGTTAACCCGCAACTTGCTGGTCACGGCGGTCACGTTAGCTTGGTAGAAATCACTGAAGACGGCGCAGCTATTGTAGCATTCGGTGGTGGTTGTAACGGTTGTTCTATGGTTGATGTAACGCTAAAAGAAGGCATCGAGAAAGAACTTCTTCAACAGTTTGAAGGTGAACTGACTGCTGTTCGTGATGCAACTGAGCACGATCGTGGTGAGCACTCTTACTACTAATCACTGATTTAGTGTTAGTTGTTATTTGAAAGGTTGATGCGCAAGCATCAACCTTTTTTGTTATGTGGATAAGCAAGTTAGGACTATCGCGTTCTCTCTATACTCTTTTGCTATACAACCATATTTTCACCTCGTTACCATCTTGAGTAAGGTATTCAAGTGATCGTAATCGATTCCTGCTTCAATAATTTTCGGATATGAAAACTCGGATCTAGGAACTCAAGGTCATTTCCCCTATATTAGAATGACTTTATAAGAAAGAATTCCAATGAGCTAAGGAGCGAGCGCAATGACGAAAAGGACCAAGCCAGAGATTTTGGCTAAACAAACTGTCGCTCAATCAAGACTATTCTCTATCGAGTCTCTCGACTTACGCTTTTCAAACGGCGAAGAGCGCACTTACGAACGCATGAAGCCCAGCGGGCGCAACGCAGTGATGATGGTTCCTATTACTGAGCAAGGCGATATTCTATTAGTACGTGAATATGCAGCGGGAACTGAACGCTACGAACTTGGCTTTCCAAAAGGGCTGATTGATCCAGGTGAGCAGCCAAACGAAGCCGCCGTTCGCGAACTCAAAGAAGAGATAGGCTTCGGTGCCAACAAGCTTACTCCGCTGAAGGAAGTGATCCTTGCACCCTCTTACTTCTCTAGCAAAATGACGCTGTTTATTGCAGAAGACCTCTACCCAGAAAAGCTAGAAGGTGATGAGCCAGAGCCTCTCGATATTGTGCGCTGGCCACTTGCTCAAGCCGAAGAACTGTTAACACATCTCGATTTCTGTGAGGCTCGGAGTATTACAGCCCTGCTTTTAAGCCTTCGTGTATTAAACAATAACTAGAACATTCAGGCTCGCTCTAAGAGTAAGAGAACATTTATGCCAATAACAAAAGATTTGTCTCACCTCCTACCCTCTGTCATTGAGATTGCTCGCTCTGCTGGTCAACTCATCTTAGAGATCTACGAGAAAAAGGATTACGAAGAGTTCATTAAGAGTGATGACACTCCAGTAACCAGTGCCGATCTTGCAGCACATAAGCTGATATTAAAAAAACTCAGTGAATTGACGCCTGATATTCCCGTATTATCCGAAGAAGACGCCGACATCAGCCTAGAGCAACGCTCTCAATGGGATCGCTACTGGTTAGTTGACCCACTGGACGGCACCCAGGAGTTCATCGCACGAAGTGGTGATTTCGCGACAATTATCGCCCTAATCGAGCATAACAAGCCAGTGATGGGCGTGGTATACGCACCCGTTTCAGGTGTGAGCTATTACGCTTACAGTGGCAAAGGCGCTTGGAAGATCCCAGACCTTAATGACAGCGTGAAAATCAAAACGCATCGTCACGAGCTGCCAAACCAGTCAATCGCCATGGCGATCAGCCGTCGCCAGGACATCAATCGCATCACTAGCCGTATGAGCTCAGCATGGAATTATGATTTGGTTCCTCTAGGCTCAGCAGCGCTTAAGGCCTGTTTAGTCGCAGAAGGCGCTGTGGATTGTTATCTGCGCCTTGGACCAACCGGAGAGTGGGATACCGCCGCAACGCAGTGCATTGTTGAAGAAGCTGGCGGACGTATCTTAAGTACTCAACTAGAACCGCTTTCGTACAATGAAAGAGAAACGCTAGAAAACCCGAACTTCATTGTACTCGGTGATGCAGATTTACCGTGGGTAGAAATTTTGCAAGGCAAAGACTAGGCGAGTTTGCTCCCTTTAACTGTCAGATATCCTCTAGATTCTCAGAACAAACAAAACGGGCACCTCAGTGAGGTGCCCGTTTTTTATATCTCGTAATTTAGTGACCCTTAGCCGTTTAGCTAAAAACGACCTTGATAAGTAAACTGGTACTTACCTTGGCTATCAGGATTACCCAACCATTTAAGCTGATTTTGCATCGTTGGCGGGAATTCAACACCCGGTTTAAACCACGCTGCAGATGTATAGCGTTGGTTGGGTGTTACGCTCGCTGAAAACTCACTGTCTACCTGATCGCTCTTCTGAGTGCCTTTCGCTGCAATTGTGCTGTCTTCACAGGTTATGTCTGCAATCACAGGGCCAAGGTCTAGCGAGCCAACAGGAGAGTCGACTGCGGCACCAGACCAAGCCAGTGTACCTTCGCCAGATTGACACCAAGGCTGAGCGTGAACCGCATGCTTGATCGTCAGTTCAACTTGTCCACCAATAGAAACCGGTACTGGAATAGCTGGAGCGTATTTCATCACGTTCATAGCAGGCATTGATGCGACTAAGTTTTCCGCATACGCGCCGCTCATGCTGTACCCGACACGCCCTTTACCTGATAAGTTCATGTCACTGTTACGACCAAAACGAACCGCCAGTTCTGCTTTGGCTTGAAATAGCTTAGAAAACTGGAAATCCCACTGCACTGAACCGTAATTGATGCGCTGCCACACGATGTTGTTAGCGCTGCCCTGCCAAACCGTTCCTTCAACACCTTCAATATTCAAGCCACGCACAGCCGGTGCATGTTTGAGTACAAAAGAGGCCGGTAGATGCAGCAACAGACTAACCGAGAAAAAGACAATAAAGATGCCGCCAAAAAGTAAACCTAACTTCAAAGATAAACCGCGTTTCACATTAACCTCGTTTAAACTGTAGTCGGTTGACCTCAATAACCCCTGGGTTATCGGAGCGATCAATGTCCATAAACTCAACTTCGACACCCTGCTTCTCTTTCAAGTATGTCAGCCAATCTAAGAACTGATTAAAAGGCACAGGTTTCACCCAGACTTGCAGCATCTCGCCACGTGGTTGCACACGTATCAGCTCGATATTAAAGCGACGCATAGAAGCAGGCACAGATTGATTCAGAGGTTGACTGGCACTAATGCCGCCACTGCCTCGTAGTTCAACCACTTCATTGGCTTTATTGGTTACCCAAGCCAGTAGTTGCTTCTCGCTTTGAATGCGGGTCTGCGCAAGTTCAGCTCGCTGACTGAGTGGCTGGATTAGCCCCCAATAAACGACACCGACCACCAATAGAATTGAGCAACCAATCACTAGTCGTTGCTCTCTTTGACTTATTGAAGTCCACCACGCTTGGAGTGGCTCAATCATATTTCTCATCACTGATCTCCTTACGCAGGTTATTGATGGGGTTTAAGAGTAAAGCTGCCAAATACGGCATCACCATTACGATTCAATGGCCCTTGCTCAACGGTAAACTTCTCTTCAAGTTTCACTCGCGCAGTCTCGAAATATTGGAAGTCAGTACTTTTCGCTTCCAATCTCACCTCTGAGCGGTTGCCGTCGTAGCGAATACTATTCACTTCGATGGCTTTCACTTGTCCTAAAGTTTCTGGCAGTAACGCTAGCCATCCAAGTAAGGAATCACCATCACCCGAGCCACCATACTTCTTAGCTTCGTCGTTCATCTGGCGCTTAAGGTAGCTGACCGTCGGAATACGTTGCTTGCCCGGAAGTACGCTTCTAAAAATACGTTCACTCTCCGTTCGGTACGCTTCGGCTTGTGCTTCGTACTGCTGAACCTTTAAGGCTTGCTGAGTGACGATCACCGCCACCAGCAAACAAGCAGCGATCGCTACTTTTTGCCATACACGCCAGTACTTACTGAATGAAGATTTGGTTTTAAAGGTGCCAGTCAGTAAGTTTACGCCACTTGTAATGGCTTGTTGGCTCAGTAAAGACATCACCAGTTCAGCAGGTTTAGCTTGCCACTCAATGCCACTTTGCAGTTGAACGTCATCACTTGGCAGTGCGGTGTAGCTAAAAATCGTTGGTGATTGCTCTTCGTCATCTAAGGCAACCCAATCGCTTTGTAAGAACATCGCTAGCCACGCCTCATTGATCGACACTGCTTGATAGTTGCTTTGACGCAATAACCAATGTTGGTCGATCTGTAATGCACTGATGCCTTGCTCTTCAAAAGGCACGGCCAGTGTATCTGGCAACACCTTACGGAAGATAATATTGGCTTCGCGGAACAGGTCTAACGCTTGCTTTAACCATTCACGATCGACACCACACACTGTCGCGTGCGTTGCGTCTTTATCTAAAATAGTCAGGTGTAAGTCTTCGATATCTTGTGCCACTTCGTCTTCTAATAAAAACGGCAGCATAGAATCGAACTGGCGAGCAGCACCTTTCGGGATCTCAACACGCTTAATTAAGCATTCATTTCCCGGCAATAAAGCGATACAGCTACGCTTTTCAGCGTAAGGCGTTAACTCATCCAGCTGCTCCCAGCTAGACAGTTCGCCACTTGCTATCACTTCTTGTTGGCTTGTCGACCAAACTAACCACTGCACAGGGCTTTGTGGTTCGCTACTCAGTCGAACGGTCAGAAACTCGCTCACTGATTCCTCCAAAACGACGGCGTACTACCGTCACTGTTTCTCGATTACTACTATAGAAAAGCGTCCGTATACGTACACGTGACTGCTCAACTAATACCTCTGCATCTAGCTCAAAATAGGCGCTATCTACAGTTAAATATGCTTTCGCTTTTTTGCTGACTTCGGCACTCACACCCACAATAGCAGGCTCAGCCATAAACGCATCCACCGTATCCCAACCATCGAATGGGCGTTTGTCTATCAGCTGTTTGGCATCCGATTCACTTAAGCCGGGGGCAAACATCGCTTCCAATAACGGCGCCTGCTTTTCCGTAAGAGTATTCACATTCAAACGGAAATCGTCGCTCGGCAAAGCACAAACAAAGGGGCGAACCTTATTCATCACCTCACCCGTGACTTGATAAACCGCGCGTAGCTCGGACTCATCGGCCATTAAGCCATTCGCTGCCAAATAAGATGGCTTCATCGCCTCATAAGTACTGTCTTCGACACCTGATGAAGAGGTGGTTCGGGTATCACTATCAACAAATTCCCAGCTTGAATGTGCGATAACCTCGGCCTGATAAGGCTCAACATCTTGGTTTTCCAACAAGGTTTGCCAAACCGTAATTAAATAAGGTGTTTGGTTACTTGAAGTCGTCGCCACACCAGCCAACGCATTGAGATTAAAACATGCCTGAGCATCAACAATACGGCCTTTAACTTGACCATAATCCAACGGGTATACCTGTTCTTCTAACGCCCATGGTTGACTCAAGTTGACGGTATCACTGTCTTTGTAGCTTTGCCTAATGCCGTCTTGCACCAGCGCTTCGACACCAATGCTGTACCAGTAAGCCTGTTGGTAATTCAGTTGATTGCCCACGCGCTTAAATTGAGTAAACAGGCGTTCCGACATACTGCCTGCGATGGTTGCCATTATCGCCAGTAGCATCAGGATAATGATCAGCGCAACACCTCGCTGCTTGCGCCCCATGGCAGACCTTGTCAGTGCAAACTTATTAGTTCGATGAGTCATTATTCCCCTCATTACTACTTGAAGAGTCACTGTTTGAAGAATCATCGGCCTGATCTAGCGTGCCACCAGGGGTGAGATAAATACGCTCTATCTCACCATAATCTTTCAAGGTTAGCTTTAACCTTACCGCTTTCGGTAGCGATTTGTCGGCTTGCCACTCTTTCCCCCAGCGGCTTCCGTCATAAAACTCGAATTCCAAGCTTTCAACATCATCAAGCAAAGGCGTAATCACACCTTCTTGTCCTGCAGGAGTATCGGGGTAGCGCCACCACACACGCTCAAGCGTTTCTTCTTTAATGCGGTAACCCACTTTGGTGACTTCTCCGCGAGGAAACTGCTGCTGTGGGTTATGCCAGCCAAGGCGAGTAAACATGATGCCAACGCTGTCGGAATCCAGTAAATACTCTTTAATTAAGATCAGCTTAGATGATGCTTCTTCACCGTTGGTACGAAATTGTCGCACCCCCATCTGGCGAAAATCATTATCTAAAATGACTAAGCTACGTTGCAGTTGATTTAAACGAGCACTGCGCTCGATTGAAAGCTCGTTGCTGCGTTGAACCTGATTGACTACCTGATAAGCCGCCATGCTTAACGTGGCAAAGATAGCGATCGAGACCAAAACCTCAATTAAGGTAAAGCCTCTCCCTTTCGAAGATAGTCCTTGTTTACGAGGCACACGCTTATTGGCGGACATGCTCTTACTTAGCGACTTGCTCTTAGCTAACGCCACGCTTTTACTTGACCACATAGCTGCGCACCGTGACCACTGGAGAAGCTTGTTTACTGGTTGCCACACTCACATCAAACGCCTTTAATAAATCATCGCTAGTATCGATTGGCGTGACCTTCCAAAACCACTCTCTCTCGGCCAACTCTTGTGTGCCCTGCGCTTTTTTTAGCTTCTCAGGATGCAACATCACCAAAGCCATTTGATTATCAACGACCATAGCCGCGAAGGTTTTTTCTTCTAGATAACTGAGGGTATTGATGTGCTGAGTGACAGCACGAATCACACTGATCGCCGCAGTCGCAAAGATAGCGAGTGCAACCAATACCTCAAGCAGCGTCATTCCTCGAGAACCAAGGGTCATACCACGAGAACGATAAGGAGAACGGTTATTCCTCTTCATCTTCTTCTCCCGGTTCTAGCAGTCGAATCACACCATTGTCCAATACTCGAATACGCCAACCATCTTGTATGGTGTCTCCGGTATTTGGATAAAACGACAATACAAATGGCGTCATTTCAGCACTCGACAAGATGTAGATCTGTGGTGGTTTCGGCTTCTTTTCCTCTTCAAGATCAGCAAACATATCTTCATCAAACAAGCTTCCTGGGTTGAACAACCGATCATCGTCTTCCCATGCGCCACCACCTAAGGTCAGTGACAATGCGAGTTCTTCCGGTAGTTCAGTTAAAGAGGGGATTTTTTCAAAATCGACTTCTTGCCAGCCTTCAGACTTAAGCGCCATCAGTACATAGGTCGATTTCTTTTCATCAACTCGAACGCCAAAATCTAAGCCGCTCAAAATAGCCTCTTCATTGAGTAATTGAACTCGCTGATAAAAGCTTTGAGCGTATTTTTTAGCAACATCTTTGCTATTGGTAGGAATGGTCGCGATCACCGCAACCGCCGTTACTGACAGTAGTACCAACACCAAGAGAATCTCAATCAAGGTGAAACCTGGCTGTGTTTGCTTAGTTTTCACCTTTAGACTCCATCTGTTTACGTCCTACCATCAATAACGTATCAAGCATCAATAACGAATCAAACAATAAGCTGAAGCTTATTGGAAATCCTGCATGTTCCAGTTGCCGATATCCGCCGCAATACCTTCACCACCTTCTTGGCCATCAGCACCAAGAGTGAAAATATCAATAGTGCCGTTATCACCAGGGCTTAGGTATTGGTACTCGTTACCCCATGGGTCGTTTGGCAGACGCTTGATGTAGCCACCGTCGCGGTAGTTACGAGGCTCTGGGCTGCTTGGCTTAGAAACCAATGCATCAAGACCTTGATCCGTTGTTGGGTAAACGCTGTTATCCAGTTTGTACATATCTAGCGCGTTCTCTAGCGCCACAATATCAGTGATGGCTTTTTGTTGGTCAGCCTTCTCTTTGTTACCCAATAGGTTAGGTACAACAAAGCTCGCCAATACGCCAAGGATAACCACAACAACCATCACTTCTAATAGGGTAAAGCCTGATTGTTTCTTCATTCTGTTTTTCATTATTTTCTCCAAATTACAGACAGCGAGTTGAAGGTAATAATGTCCTTCTTCTCGTTAATCCAAAAACTAACGTCTTATGAGCAGTTGATTAACCACTCATCAAATTATTCATTTCAAGCATCGGCATCAGAGTCGCCATCACAATGAACAGCACTAAGCCTGCCAT
This sequence comes from Vibrio sp. 10N.239.312.D08, assembly GCF_041466145.1. Taxonomy (NCBI): domain Bacteria; kingdom Pseudomonadati; phylum Pseudomonadota; class Gammaproteobacteria; order Vibrionales; family Vibrionaceae; genus Vibrio; species Vibrio sp. 10N.239.312.D08. Next base: position 84,370 of record NZ_JBFSSD010000009.1, read on the forward strand.
CAAAGCGATAAGTGCTGGCGTAAAGATACCTAACGCGATATTCACGGTCGATTCAAAGCTTTGATCCTGGTTATCTGCCGCTCTTGTTAGCATTTGCTCTAACTGACCACTCTGCTCACCACTGGCGATCATATGCAGCATCATTGGAGGGAAGAGTTTGGTTTGATCGAGCGCTTTACGCAGGCTTGCCCCTTCTCTAACACTGTCTGACGCCTGCAGTACTTGTTGCTTCACATGGTGATTCGACATTACATCAACCGCAACCTTCATCCCCTCAAGGATAGGAATCGCACTCGAGGTACAGATAGAGAGTGTTCGTGCAAAACGAGAGGTATTAATTCCTTTCGCGATCTTGCCGATCAGTGGAATGCTTAATAGCTTGCGATCCCAACTCATGCGAACACCCGGCTTTTTCAGAGCGGTCTTAATCAACACAATCACACCGATGATCAACAACAGTAATTGGATGCCCCAATTCTGGATAAATTCACTCGATGCCAATAAAAATTGTGTCGATTGAGGAAGTTCTTGGCCCATTTGGATAATCGGTTCAACGATCTTAGGTACCACGGTTGCCAGCAGGAACGAAACAATCGTCACCGCAAACACCACCAGCACCACAGGGTAGATCATCGCTTGCAGCAACTTAGAGCGCATCTTCTGACGGTTTTCTGCGTAATCAGCCAGTCGCTCCAATACCGCATCTAAGTGACCCGATTTCTCACCAGCCGCGACCATGGCTCTAAACAGTTCATCAAAGATATGTGGGTAATCAGCCAAGCTATCGGCTAGCGAATAACCTTCCGTTACCTTCGAACGAACCGCCAGTAACATGGTTCGAATACGTGGCTTTTCAGATTGCTCCGCCACGGCTTTCAAGCACTCTTCTAGCGGCATGCCTGATTGCACCAAGGTGGAAATTTGGCGAGTAATCAAAGCAAGGTCTGGCGTGCTGATACCACGCTTAAAGCTAGTCGAAGGCTGTGTACCTTTCGCTGTTTTGGCCTTGGCTTCGGTCATCTCAACCGGCATCAAGCCTTGTTCTTTTAAGCGCTGGCGAGCCTGACGAGCGTTATCCGCTTCAATCGAGCCCTTTTTGCTCTTACCCTTGGCATCCAGTGCTTTGTATTCAAATGCCGCCATACTAGACTTCCTTGGTCACGCGCATCACTTCTTCTAAGGACGTTACCCCTTTCAGAACTTTGCTCAAGCCATCATCTCGAATACTTGGTGTTGTGCCACGAATTGCTTTCTCAATCGCCTGTTCGCCAGCCTCACTGTGAATCAGCTCTTGTACCGAATCGTCAATCATCAATAGCTCATGAATACCAGTACGGCCTCGATAGCCTTTGTGACTGCAGCTTTCACACCCTTTGGCATGGTAAAGTGTTAGGCTGTCTTTCTTCTTCAACCCAAACAGTTTTTTCTGTTCTTTATCCGCTTCGTAAGGTTCTTTACAGTCGTTACACAGGGTGCGAACCAAGCGCTGAGCCAAAACACCCAGCAGCGAAGAAGAGATCAAGAAGGGTTCGATGCCCATATCACGCAGACGCGTAATTGCACCGATTGCCGTATTGGTGTGAAGGGTCGACATCACTAAGTGACCGGTCAAAGAGGCTTGAACAGCGATCTCTGCGGTCTCTAAGTCACGTATCTCACCAATCATTACCACATCGGGATCTTGACGAAGAATCGCACGTAAACCACGCGCAAAGGTCATATCAACCTTAGGGTTCACTTGTGTTTGACCAATGCCATCGATATCGAATTCGATCGGGTCTTCAACGGTTAAAATGTTTCGTTCATTGCTGTTGAGTTCTTGCAGGCCTGCGTACAGGGTCGTCGATTTACCTGAACCTGTCGGGCCGGTCACCAAGATAATGCCGTGTGGGCGCTGAATCAGCTTACGGAAGTTTTCATGGTTTTCTGCTGTCATACCTAAACTGTGCAAGTCTAGACGAGTGGCGTTTTTGTCCAACAGACGCATTACCACACGCTCACCGTGCGAAGAAGGCATGGTTGAAACACGAACATCAACCGCTCGGCCACCAATACGCAAAGAAATACGACCATCTTGTGGCACGCGTTTTTCCGCAATATCCAATTTAGCCATAACCTTTACACGTGACACGAGCAGCGGAGCCAGTTTACGGCTTGGCGCTAGAACATCACGCAGCACACCATCAACTCGGAAACGGATACAAAGTGACTTTTCAAAGGTTTCGATGTGTATATCCGAAGCACCCTCTTTGATCGCCTCACCCAGCATCGCATTGATTAACTTGATGATTGGTGCATCATCTTCTGATTCAAGTAAGTCTTCGTCTTGAGGCAGTTCTTCCGCTAGTGAGAAGAAATCATCACTATCAGCACCAATGTCTTCCATGAGCTGACGAGCTTCCGACGAGTCACGCTGATAAGCATCGGTCAGTTTTTTATCAAACTCATCGAGAGTAATCGCTTGTGGCGTGAAACCATTTTTCACAACACGACTCACTTCAATGATCGCCGCCGATTTCAGTGGCTCAACATAATAAAGTATCGGTGCGCGCTCTGGATGTTGATACTCCAACACCATCTTATAGCGATTCGCAAAGCTAAACGGCAAGCGCTGATAAGTACGTGCCGCCCCTACCAATTCAGCCATTATTCTGTTTCCATCTGATCAATGAAGGCTTGAAGTTCAGCCGGGTAATTCATGCTTTCGCCAAATTTAGGCAATACCGGGATGTTATCGTCTGCCATTAATTTCAGCCCTTGCTCAGCCTTGTACAACTGCTCAGCACGGATGAAGTTGTATTTACGCTGAGTGATACCATCGGCTGTCATGCCATCACGAATGATGGTTGGCTTAATGAATACCATTAGGTTCTTTTTCTCAACCTGAGTGCTGGTAGATTTGAACAAGTGACCTAGCAATGGGATATCACCCAAGAATGGCACCTTAGATTCACTTTCCAATGCACGCTCATCAATCAGACCACCAAGCACCAGCATTTGACCGTCTTGAACAATCACTGAGGTATTTAGCTGACGCTTAGCAAAACGCACATCAACCGCACCGTTCGCGCCTAATACGTTCGATACTTCTTGTTCTATTTGCAGCTGAACCGAGTCACCTTCGTTGATTTGTGGCACCACTTTAAGCTTGATACCCACTTCTTTACGATCAACCGTTTGGAATGGATTATCGTTACTTGAACCTGCGGTAGAGCCAGTTAAAACAGGCACCTCTTCGCCCACAATGAACGACGCTTCGCCGTTATCCATCACGGTGATACTTGGAGAAGATAGGATATTTGAATTTGAATCGGTCGCTACTGCACTGATCAAGGCAGTCCAGTCACCCATCACTACGCTCATTGCCGCGCCATTAACGCCAGAAAGAGCAGAAGCTAACGTTGAGTAGTCACCGGATTCTGTGGTCGTTTCATTACGCAAAAAGGCGCCATTATCATCATAGACTGCGGTGGTCGTTTCAGTGTCTTTCGCTTCTTCTAAACCAACCATTACGCCACCGATTGACGCACCTGTGTTGCCATACTGAATCACAGCACCAGTATCAAGGTTACCCCATTGCACACCAAGGTTAATGCCATCACCCTCTGCCATCTCGACAATTAGGGCTTCAATCAATACTTGAGCACGACGAATATCCAACTGTGCGATCACATCTTGAAGCGCATTCATGATGTCCGGTTGTGCGGTAATCACCAACGAGTTGGTATCACTGTGAGCGGAGATCATCACTTGGTTACGTTGCGATGAGCTGCCTTTGGTTGAAGATTGCTTTTCTGATTGCAAGTTGTCCGACACGCCTTTCAGCACATCGACTAAATCTTCTGCTTTGGCGTATTTAAGGTAAATTACTTGGTTGTTGCCCTTGGTTGCCATTTCCACATCAAGCTGTTCAATCAACCTTCTTAAACGGCTACGTACCTTAGGGTCACCTGAGATAAGAATCGCATTAGTACGCTCATCGGCAACCAATTTAGGCTGTAGAAATGCAGGCGTATTCTTCGCATCTGTGGTTTTGCTTAGAGCATCAACAATGCGCACCATTTCTGCCGCTGATGCATTCTTTAGCTCAACGACTTCAATCTCTTTATCACCCGCTTGGTCAACACGCTTGATGATTTCTGCTAAACGGTTCACTACCGCCGCACGACCGGTAATCAAGATGATATTGGCTGGGTCGTAGTGCACAACGTTACCCGCGCCAGCATTGTCGTTTAGTTGACGAAGCAGAGGAGAAAGTTCACGCACCGAGACATTACGAACCGTCACAACACGTGTCACCACGTTGTCGCCTTTGATCGTATCACTGTCTCCAACGACTGGAATTGCCGATGTTTTCGAATCCTTGGCCTTGATGATCTTAAGAACACCCGAGTCCATTTCGACAACCGCGTAGCCATACACTTCCAATACGTTTAGGAAGAAGCTGTAATATTGCTCTTCATTGAGTACGTCGTAGCTGCGTACATCGATTTTTCCGCGCACCGAAGGGTCAACGATGATCGTCTTCTCTAGGTTACGACCAACAATATTAATAAACTCTTGAATATCAGTGCCTTTAAAGCTGGCACTAAAATCACTCGCGATGGCTGCGGGTGTGCAGATTAAGCTTCCTGCCAATAACCATGCACTTTTCTTAAACCAATGCTTCACGTACTTCTCCTACACTTTCGTCCTTCGTTAGACGCAAAGTTTTAAAATTCAATAAACACTTCATGTTGTTGACCATCTCTCTCGACCACCAGATTTAGCTCTGTTAGTTCTGAGATGGAACGGAATATGTTGCCCATAGCAGCAGGGTCTGTCAGGTCTTGTCCATTTAACTGAGTGGCAATATCTCCGTTTTGGAGCCCAACAGAGTTAAAAAGTTCTGAATCTTTGCCAGGGCTCACACGATAACCGATCACTTTATCGTCACGCTTCACCTGAGACAGTCGAACATATTGGAAGATTTGTTGCGGATCTTTCATTATCTTCGCTTTAATTTCATCAAGCTTCTCTTCTGCTGAAGCCGGATTATTACCACGAACCGAAGAAGAGCTACGAGGTGGCGCAGGCGCTGATACAGCCAAACGCTTGTACTCAATACCTTCAAGCATCAAGGTTTCGTCTCGTCCTGAGTTATCAATGATAACGCGGTCGATTAATACCGCTTTTAACTTGGCTCGAGTGCCTTCAATCTCTTCATTAATTCCGTAGGTCGCTTGCGTGCCGCGATTGGCGATCACCGCTAAGCTCAGTTTTGGATTCGAGCTCGCGACTGCACCCACTAAAACGAGGTTTAATCGCGTCTTAGGCGCATCTTGGATAACTTGCTGTTCAACCACAGCGGGCGTGCTTGGGTTGTAAGCACCAAACATGTTGCTCTGCTGCAAAGAAGAGATATCAAGGGTCGATTGAGGTGCTGAAGACGATGAAGCCGTTGCTGTCCAAGGCGCGATAGTTTGCTCAGCAGGTTCGATAAACCATGCAAGCTGCCCTAAGATCCATGCGGAAGCTGCAATCAATACACAACAGGTCGCTAAGCTTAGTTTCTGCTGAAGTACAAATCCATTCTCTAATAAGCGGCTCAACATAGGAGAATTCCCTACGCGATTTTTGAGCTCTAAAAAGTTCACTTTCCTAGTCCCTTTTCATGACGACAAACGCTGCAAATCATTAAACTTTCAGCTTTTTTATTCATTCGTTCGATACCAAGCTTATTTAAGCAATAAGATCCTGAACTATATCATAGCAAATCGATAAATCGGCATAACATGGCTATTTTGTATTATGACTTGAAAAAAATGCCAACCGCCTCCACTTTAAGCTTCTACTTAATGTGATAAGCATCATCAAAAACATGTTGCGCACTGTTCGTTACAGTTAAACCGCATTCATTTCTCACTTAATAAGGCACAGCCCTATATGAAAACTGCTAATGAAGCTGTCAGACTCGATAAATGGTTGTGGGCAGCTCGTTTTTACAAAACCCGGTCTATTGCTCGCAACATGGTCGATGGTGGCAAAGTCCACTATAATGGTCAGCGCAGCAAGCCAAGTAAAATTGTCGAACTTGGGGCTGTGATTACACTGCGCCAAGGTAATGAAGAAAAGACGGTAACGATCGAGAAAATCTCAGCCCATCGTGGTGGAGCCCCGATCGCTCAAACCCTCTATGAAGAAACCACCGAAAGCTTGGCAAAAAGAGAAGAGTTTGCACAACAGCGCAAGCTAAATGCTCATAGCCCAGCACCAGAACGTCGCCCAGATAAAAAGCAACGTCGTGACATCATCAAGTTCAAGACTCAATAAGCTAGAAGGAATAGCCAAATGGCAGACCCAATGTCTACAAGTAATGTTTTAAATCGCTACCTATTTGAAGACCTATCAGTACGTGGTGAATTGGTACAGATGGACGAAGCGTACCAACAGATTATTTCTAGCAAGGAATACCCAGCTCCAGTACAAAAGCTGTTGGGTGAGCTACTGGTTTCAACGACGCTACTAACGGCGACCCTAAAGTTTGAAGGTTCTATCACGATGCAGCTGCAAGGTGACGGCCCAGTATCTCTAGCAGTTATCAATGGCGATCACGATCAGAAGATCCGTGGTGTTGCTCGCTTTGAAGGCGATATCGCAGACGACGCAGGTCTACACGCCCTAATGGGTAAAGGTCATCTAGTGATCACTATCGATCCTAAGAAAGGTGAGCGTTACCAAGGTATCGTTGGTCTTGAAGGTGACACGCTTGCACAAGTGCTTGAAGGCTACTTCGCTAACTCTGAACAGCTTAAGACTCGTCTATGGCTGCGCACTGGCGAGCATGAAGGCAAAGCACACGCTGCAGGTATGTTGCTACAAGTAATGCCTGACGGCACCGGCACTCCAGACGACTTCGAGCACCTAGAGCAACTAACAGACACCGTGAAAAACGAAGAGCTATTCACTCTAGAAGCGAACGAACTGCTTTACCGTTTGTACAACCAAGAGAAAGTACAGCTATTCACACCACAACCGGTTGAGTTCTTCTGTGGCTGTTCACGCGATCGAAGTGCAGCAGCAATCATTACTGTTGCTCAAGAAGAGATCTACGACATCCTAAGCACCGAAGGAAGCGTTGGTCTACACTGCGATTACTGTGGCACAAACTACTCGTTCGACAAGAATGATGTTGATGCACTGTACGCAGAAGCAGCAGATAAAGGCAGCAATACGGTTCATTAATTTACGGCGTACCAAAAACACGTAATTTACCCCAAAAAGGTCAGCCCTCAGCTGGCCTTTTTTGTGATCAAAATAGCGCAAACTCCGTAACATCTCGTAATAAAATCACCGCTTAATTTTAATCAATTAATAATGTTCTCGCCCCTAGCGCAAAGGTTTGCGTACAGGATAGACTAGTTGGGCCAATATGTGACGAGGCGCTTAAAACCCCAAGGTTAATATGGATATTTTTTGAGCTGTATCCCTGTTTCCCCCGAGCCTCGTTGCTAGCATGGTGAGCAGATAACAATAAAAAATTATTACAAAATCCCTACAAAATATCCTACAAGGAGCACCTATGACCGTTATGGAACATACTAAGGCTGCACAAATTGATCTAACTAAGCACGGACTGACTGGCGTTACCGAAGTTCTTCGTAATCCTAGCTACGAGCAGTTATTCGTTGAAGAAACACTGCCGGGTCTAGAAGGCTACGAAAAAGGCGTAGTAACGGAACTAGGCTCCGTTGCGGTTGATACTGGTATCTTTACTGGCCGCTCACCAAAAGATAAGTACATTGTTAAAGATGACACAACACGCGATACCATGTGGTGGTCAGATCAAGGCAAAAATGACAACAAACCGATTACCACTGAAGTATGGGACGAGCTGAAAGAGCTTGTAACAACTCAGCTATCTGGCAAGCGTCTGTTTGTCATCGACGGTTATTGTGGTGCTAACCCAGATACGCGTTTAAGTGTGCGTATTATCACTGAAGTAGCGTGGCAAGCGCACTTCGTTAAGAACATGTTCATTCGTCCAACCGACGAAGAACTAGCAACGTTCGAACCTGATTTCGTGGTAATGAACGGTGCTAAAACAACCAACCCTAACTGGGAGAAACAAGGTCTAAACTCTGAGAACTTTGTCGCTTTCAACCTGACTGAACGTGTTCAGATCATTGGCGGTACCTGGTACGGCGGTGAGATGAAAAAAGGTATGTTCGCAATGATGAACTACCTACTACCTCTACAAGGTATTGCTTCAATGCACTGTAGTGCAAACGTTGGCGAGAAAGGCGATGTAGCCATCTTCTTCGGTCTATCTGGTACAGGTAAAACTACGCTTTCAACCGATCCTAAGCGTGAGCTAATCGGTGATGATGAGCACGGTTGGGATGACGATGGTATCTTCAACTTTGAAGGTGGTTGTTACGCGAAGACAATTCGTCTATCTAAAGAAGCTGAACCTGAAATCTACAACGCAATCCGTCGTGATGCACTACTAGAGAACGTAACGGTTCGTGGCGATGGTTCTATCGATTTTGATGACGGTTCAAAAACTGAGAACACTCGTGTTTCTTACCCGATTCATCACATCGATAACATCGTTAAACCAGTATCAAAAGCCGGTCACGCTCAAAAGGTTATCTTCCTGACTGCTGATGCATTCGGTGTACTGCCACCCGTTTCTAAACTGACTCCAGAGCAAACGAAGTACCACTTCCTATCTGGCTTCACTGCAAAACTAGCGGGCACTGAGCGTGGTATTACTGAGCCAACGCCAACGTTCTCTGCTGCATTTGGTGCGGCATTCTTAACTCTCCACCCAACTCAGTACGCTGAAGTGCTTGTGAAGCGTATGGAAGCAGCTGGCGCTGAAGCTTACCTAGTGAACACAGGTTGGAACGGTACTGGTAAACGTATCTCTATCCAAGATACGCGAGGCATCATCGACGCTATCCTAGATGGCTCAATCGACAACGCTGAAACTAAGGTTATCCCTATGTTTAACCTAGAAGTGCCACTAGCGCTGCACGATGTTGACCCAGCGATCCTTGACCCACGCGATACGTACACTGACCCTCTACAATGGGAAAGCAAAGCGAAAGATCTAGCCGAGCGCTTCATCAACAACTTTGATAAGTACACAGACAACGCTGAAGGTAAGTCACTGGTTGCAGCTGGTCCTCAACTGGACTAATCCAACCATCTGCTCGGGCTTAGCCAAAAGCAAACGCCCAATTTAAAATGATATTTTTGTAGCAAGCCCCTCTTTTGAGGGGCTTTTTTGTTGATGCTTGACCCTTTTTGTTCCACTCTGTTTTAAGACTATTGAAATTTAAGGCTTTCAGGGAATGAAAAAGGTATTCATGGTGTTCGGCATTGTGTTGGCTATCGCCGTTGCAACTATCGCAGCGCTGCTATTAAGCCTGCAGACCCAATACCGTGCGGATGTTGCCAACTTTTTTATCAAACATACGATTGAACAACCTGTATTCATTGAAGATGTTGAGTATCAGGCGCCTTATCACATCACCTTAATGGGCATTACCCAAAGCCAACCAGAAAAGCAAACACCTCTGTATATCGACAAGATCGATCTTTGGTTCAGCCCCAGCTCGATGACAGAGGCCAAACTGGTCTTTGAATCTGTTTTGATCAGCGGCCTACAATTAGAGGCAGACGATCTAAAAACACTGACTTCTTTATTTACCCAACCAAACATCAAGCTCCACCAGCTGGCCATCAACAATCTCGACTTTTCGACGCCAGAGTTTAATGCGCGAGGCATCGACCTACAGATCTCCGCCCCAACGTGGAACAACGATAACTCGCTGCTACCTTATGGAAAAACCCAACTCTCTGCCTCACAACTGTATTGGCAAGGTGAGGCATTCGATAATCTGTTGATTGATCTAGACCTCAAGCCGAGTGACAGCACGCTTTATGGTGCTTCGTTTGACTGGCGTGGCGCCAAGATTTCTGGGCAAGCTGAACAATATCAACAAGATTGGTCGTTGGTGAATGTGACCGTCGATGGCTTACGACTCAATCAGAAACAGACCCAAAACCTACTAAGCAAAGAGTGGGATGTTGCAGGCATTAAGATTAATCACATCAATAGCTTAGTTATTCTGCGTAGCGACGTAGAGTGGCAAGATGGCCACCTCGCTGCCTTTGATGCCTCATTAGAAAATATCCAACTGCCTTTTGAAATCTGGAAACAACAGAAAGCCATTTTTTCTCTACAGGCAGAAGGAGTGACCATTGATGATGACATGTTCATCGAGCCAAGCCTCAAGCTCAACCTAGAAGCAAACCGGATTCTGATTGAGGATTTCTATACTCAATTCCTGCAGGGCACTGTTCAGCTCAATGGCGAAGTCGCCCCTAGCAGCATTCAATTGGCGCAGCTCGACCTGCAAGGCATCAAGTGGATTACCGAAAACCAAGATAGCCCTCTACCGGCCGCTCGCCTATTGCCTTGGCTCACACAGCTCCAGAACGTCGAGATTAACCGACTTAATATAGAACGCAGCCAACTTATCCAACTAGCACAAACGCCTTACTGGCAGGTCTCTGGATTACATGTCGAGGGGCATCAAGTTCAACTGCTGCAAGATAGAAAACTGGGCTTGTGGCAAGGGAAGCTGATGGCGAGCGCCAATGATGCCAGCTACCAAAATATTCTCAGCGCACAGCCTGTGGTTGAGATGAATAGCGAACAAGGAAAATGGACGCTGACTCGTCTGTTTGCACCACTCAGGAATGGCTACATTGAAGCCAATGCAACGCTCGATTTTAACCAAATCAGCAAGCCATGGAGCTTAGATATTTCTGCCGATGGGTTACCCATTGCGCCTATGCTGCAGCGACTTGAATTACCACTCGATGCAACCGGCTATGGCGAGTTTGAACTTCAAGCCGCAGGTTTATATGGCGACTCACTGATGCTCGGTTACTCAACCACAGGGCAACTCACTGGCAGCGTTCGCCAGGGTGTGATGACCTTTAATGACAAGCTTTCTGAAACATCGACTGATAACGTGTTTGAAATTCCAGAGCTTAATGCGCATTTTGACCGTGGGCGCTTCACTCTCGAACCGATGCATATTATTGGTGCATCATCAGCAGAGCAAGGCGAACAAAGGGTTCAAACGCTCAATGGCGAGGCTTCTGGAGAACTCGACTTGCTTAAAGCTGAGCAACACACCCTCTCGATTACCCTATCGGACCCATGCCATCAAATCTCAGGAAAGCTCACCCAAGCTGAGTATTCGGAGATTAACGACTGCCAACAAAAAAACGCCACTCCTCAGGAGTAGCGCTTTCAGTCAATAATTCTATCTATCATCAAGCGAGCGTGAAGTTATTCACTCGCCTTGCTATCCGTCGATAGTATTTTCTTATAATCAGGGATCAGCATATAGGTTCCCGTAAACTCTACCGCTTCCACATCGCCGCTATGAATGGTCACGTGAATGATGATACGTGCCTTTCTTCCTGACGCAAGGCGGTCCAAGTCACCACTGATCCCATCCAATGAAGTAGAAGCAACAGGGTTTTGCTCAACCGGGTGACGATAACGAATATTACTGTCTGCCAGCACGATATCACCGGTCAGCCCGCGTTCTTTCATCAATAGCCAAGTCATACCCCAACCAGTTAAGGTCGCTAAGGTGAAAGCTGAGCCTGCAAACATGGTGTTGTGAGGATTAAGGTTTGGGTTCAACTGAGCACTACATTCAAACTGATAACCCGTGTATTGGTTAATTTTGATACCCATCTTGTCACTGATCGGAATTTGATTTTCCCAGCGCTGTTGTAGCTCATTACACCATTCAGGCTTACGCAGAACGTCTGCCATCGGATCAAGGTGCTTCACCATCTGCTGATGACGAACTGGACCACGCTGGTCATTAATTTCACCACGACGCTCAAATTCGTTTTTCTCATAGAATGAGATCGCATCTTCACGTGCATTACACACTAGACGTTTGGCACCCTCTTGGCGAGCCAGTGACTCTAACGCCACTAAAATCAATGAGCCCATGCCTTTACTTCGACGAGAGTTCTTTACCGCCATATAACGGATCTGACCTTCCAGATCTGGAGTGATGTAAAGGCGGCCAATCGCCATCGGACGGCCACGACCATCGACAATCATGCGATGGTGACTCATGGCATCATATTCATCACGCTCGGAACCTACCGGCATTCGCCAAGGTTCACGCAGCATCTGCCAACGAAAATGGTAATACTTGTTCAGTTGATTTTCGGTGGTTGGTGTTATGAGTTTAAACATGCTTATTCCTTTAAGCCTAAACCTGCAGCCAGAATGTCACTGGGCCATCATTAACCAAAGACACTTTCATGTCGGCTGCGAATCGGCCACGTTCCGTTGGTAACACTGATTCACACTGGTCAGAGAAATAGTTATAAAGACGCTCAGCATCTTCTGGGTGAGCACCACGAGAGAACCCTGCTCGAGTCCCTTTCTTGGTATCGGCCGGCAGAGTGAATTGAGACACCACTAATACCTTACCTTCTACCTGCTTCACGTTGAGGTTCATTTTATCGTCTTCATCTCCAAAGACACGATAAGTGGTCACTCGTTCCATTAAACGTTTAGCTTTGGCTTCATCATCACCTTTTTCTACGCCTAACAGAACCAATAAGCCTTGCTCAATCTCACCAACTACTTCGCCATCAACACGGACGGCAGCTTCACTTACTCTCTGGATCAGTGCTATCACTGTTGTTTCCTTGCTCTGTGATTTTGTCTTTATCCGACGAGTGTACCATTTCTTTCGAGTCACTCCACTGTTCCTGCTCACCCAATGCAGCGGTCACCTCAGCACCCACCAGCACAATCAACCAGCACAAATAAACCCACACAAAAAGAATTGGTATTGCCGCCAATGCGCCATAAATCAACTGGTAAGAAGGGAATTGAGTAATGTAGGCCGCGAAGCCTTTCTTACTGAGTTCGAACAACAGAGCCGCCACTAGAGAACCTGCAGCCGCATGAGAAAAGTGTATCTTTTTGTTGGGAACCAACAGATACAGACCGAAAAACGCAAAGAAAGAGAGAATCAAAGGAAGTTTGCGAATCACGGTATTAAAGGCGCCAGACACCACCTCGTTTTGCAGCAAGCTCAATGATGTCACATAAGAAGTGGCTGCAATGCTCGCCCCAACTAAAATAGGTCCAAGCGTGAGCACCATCCAGTACATAGAGAAAGACAGCACCGCACGACGCTTCTCGTCGACACGCCAGATGTAGTTTAAGTTCTTATCAATATTCGAGATCAGCATCAGCGCTGCAATGAATAAGAACACACTGCCGACTGCCGTCATTTTTCCGGTATTGGCAACGAACTCTAACAAAGCACCGTGTACTGCATCCCCAGACGCGGGAACAAAGTTGGTAATAACGAAGTTTTGAATCACGATACCAACATCTGCAAAGATGGAGAATGACGACAAGATAGAGAGCAGAACCGTCAGCATCGGTACGATCGAGAGCAAGGTAATGTACGCCAAGTAGCCCGCATTCACGTTGACTCTATCGTGCGTCATTCGCGCCAAAAGATAGCGAGAAAACTGAATACTGAGTGTGGCGACCTTTTTTATCTTCAACTTGTAACTCCCTTGTAACTCGTTCATAGTCCTAATTAATATTCCGTTACTTAACTATAGGAAACTAGGATGCCTTATTTAATAGTTATAGTCCTCTCTATTTTTGCTCTTACTGGATGCCAATCAGCTTATTACTCCGCAATGGAGCAAGTGGGTTACCACAAGCGTGACATTATGGTCGATAGAGTGGAAGACGCTAAAGAGTCGCAACAGGATGCTCAGGAAGAGTTTACTAGCGCACTTGAAGCACTCAGCAGCCTGACTAACTTCAGTGGCGGCGACCTTGAAGACATGTACAACCAAATCAACGATAAATACCAAGACAGCGAGAAAGCCGCACAAAATGTCAGTGACCGCATTGCTGCGATTGAAGATGTGTCCGATGCGCTATTTGAAGAGTGGCAGGGTGAGTTAGATCTCTACACCAGTGATTCACTGCGTCGTTCAAGTGAGAAAAAGCTGCGTGAAACCAAATCGTCTTACCAAACCATGCTATCAGCAATGAAAAGAGCTGAGAAGAAAATGGATCCGGTACTCAACACTCTTCGCGACAACACGCTTTATCTCAAGCACAACCTCAATGCGAGTGCCGTTGGTTCATTGCAGGGAGAGTTTATGAGCTTAGAAAAAGACATCGCCTACGCGATAGAACAGATGAATGCGGCGATAGCAGAATCGGATAAGTTCTTAGCTCAACTGAACCAGAAGTAGCGCTACAGAGAAACAACACCATGCAGCCTATCATTATTACTGGCGGTCCCGGAGCCGGAAAAACAACTCTGATTAATGCCTTGGGTGACATGGGTTACCCAACCTTCGCAGAGTCCTCTCGCCAGCTGATCGAAGAACAAAGTCAGATTGAAAACGGTATCTTGCCTTGGTTAGACCTTCCAGGCTTTGCTCGCCTATGTTTAACCGTCATGAGCGAACACAAAGACCAAGCCAGTCAGCATCCTGTTGCCTTTCTCGATCGCGCCATTCCAGATATCTGTGGCTACTTGGCTCAGGCGAAACTAGAGATAAACACAACCTACCGAGAAGCGAGCCAAGGTTATCACCCCCAAGTGTTGTTCTGTCGCCCTGAGGCTTCGATTTATGTTCAAGATGAAGTGCGCCCTTACCCCTTTGAAGAAGCATTAGAGATTCACCACGCGCTGGTCAACGTCTATCAAGAGCTAGGTTATGAGATCGTTGAAGTGCCATTTATGTCGGTAGCTGAGCGAGTTCAATTCGTTGAAAGCCACCTAGGAATCAAAAGCTAGATTCCAGATATCTCGTCCCTCAATTCTGGAATGACGATTCGATGAGTAGATATAAAACACGCTCTTCGTATCACGCATCTCGTCTACTCGCACTAAACAAACCACCGTCATTCCCTACAGCGAGGAACGAGCGTGATAGGGAATCTCTTCCATGCCGTAAAAAGATTCCAGATATCTCGTCCCTCGATTCTGGAATGACGATTCGATGAATAGGTATGGAACACGCTCTTCGTATCCCGCATCTCGTTTACCCGTATCTATCCTAATGCCATATAAAACAAAAGCCCCGAACAGCTAGGCTACTCAGGGCTTTCTTATCTACTTAGCTAGAAGCTAGTCAGCTGGCAATTAAGCCTTAGCTGGACGTGCTGCACGCTTACGTTCGTTTTCCGTAAGAAGCTTCTTACGGATACGAATGCTTACTGGCGTTACTTCTACTAGTTCGTCTTCGTCGATGAACTCAAGAGCTTGCTCTAGAGTGTGACGGATAGGTGGCGAAAGAACCTGTGCTTCATCAGTACCAGATGCACGAACGTTCGTTAGCTGCTTACCTTTCAGACAGTTTACTGTTAGGTCGTTTGAACGGTTGTGAATACCGATGATTTGACCTTCGTATACTTCATCCGCGTGCTCAGCAAATAGACGACCACGTTCTTGTAGGTTGAATAGTGCGTAAGTCAGAGCTTTACCAGTTGCGTTCGAGATTAGAACACCGTTGTTACGTTGACCGATTACGCCGCCTTTGTGAGGACCGTAGTGATCAAATGAGTGGTAAAGAAGACCAGAACCAGACGTTAGAGTTAGGAACTCAGTTTGGAAACCGATAAGACCACGAGAAGGCATCATGAAGTCCATGCGAACACGGCCTTTGCCATCTGGAGACATATCAGTTAGCTCACCTTTACGTAGACCGATGTTTTCCATGATGCCACCTTGGTGCTCTTCAAGCACGTCGATAGTCACAGTTTCAAACGGTTCAGTTAGGTTGCCATCTTCGTCTTTCTTGATGATAACTTCTGGACGAGATACAGCTAGCTCGAAACCTTCACGACGCATGTTTTCGATCAGGATAGATAGGTGAAGTTCACCACGACCTGAAACACGGAAACGATCTGGGTTATCAGTTTCTTCAACACGTAGTGCAACGTTGTGTACTAGTTCTTTCTCTAGACGCTCAAGGATGTTACGTGAAGTAACGAACTTACCTTCTTTACCCGCGAACGGAGAAGTGTTTACTTGGAACGTCATTGTTACTGTTGGTTCATCAACAGAAAGCGGAGTCATTGCTTCAACATTGTTTACGTCACAGATAGTGTCTGAAATTTTCAGCTCACCAAGACCAGTGATTGCAATGATGTCGCCAGCGTTAGCTTGCTCAACTTCGTGACGGTCAAGACCTAGGTAACCAAGAACTGTACCTACTTTACCGTTACGTTTTTTGCCTTCTGCATTGACGATAGTTACTTGTTGGTTTGGTTTAACAGAACCACGAGTAACACGAGCAACACCGATAACACCTACGTAAGAGCTGTAATCAAGTTGCGAAATTTGCATTTGTAGTGGACCGTCAAGGTCAACTGCAGGCGCGTCTACTGTATCAACAACAGCTTGGAACAATGGTTCCATGTTCTCGCCAGTTTCGCCTTCAGTCATTGTTGCCCAGCCGTTTAGAGCTGAAGCGTAAACAACTGTGAAGTCTAGTTGCTCATCAGTAGCACCTAGGTTGTCGAAAAGGTCGAATACTTGATCCATAACCCAATCAGGACGAGCGCCTGGGCGGTCAATCTTGTTGATTACAACGATTGGCTTAAGACCGTGTGCGAATGCTTTTTGCGTTACGAAACGAGTTTGAGGCATTGGGCCATCAACTGCGTCAACGATAAGCAGAACAGAGTCAACCATAGACATGATACGCTCAACTTCACCACCGAAGTCCGCGTGTCCCGGAGTATCTACGATGTTGATGCGGTAATCATTCCAGTTGATTGCTGTGTTCTTAGCAAGAATGGTAATGCCACGCTCTTTTTCGATGTCATTCGAATCCATGACACGCTCTTCAGCTTCACCACGAGACTCAAGAGTGCCTGACTGTTGTAGCAGTTTATCAACCAAAGTCGTTTTACCGTGGTCAACGTGCGCGATGATCGCGATATTTCTTAACTTATCAATCTGTGGAGTAGACATGGATTCTCGATTCACTCATAAAAGTAGCCGTCACTTATCTCAAAAGTTTGGATAATAACCGCTAGCTTGATTTAAAAAACGGTCAATAATATACCAGATTCTAGACAAAAACCCAGAAATATGTGATCTGAACCAAGGCTTTTTTCTTTATTAGCGATTCATATCCGCTTAACTTTGATTCAGTACAGTGTTGAGCAGCCAAATTCGTAGGACTCTAAAAAAGTATCACCTACGAGTGGCGAGCCAAATCTCCCGCAAAATAACAAAAGTGGATTGACAACTTAGGCAATTCATTGCTGAATGGTGCTCGCTTATGTCTCATATTGGTGCACAGACAAACAGCTGCACCAATAAAGTGCAACTAGAGATCATTTTGGTGCAAAAACCAGATTAAGCAAAACCGCAAAACAAGTAAATCATTGAAATTAATGGAATAATTTTTTTGGCACGTTTTTGGCAGTAGATAAATCAGCATCGATTAATGCACTTATAGACATTAATCAATGCTAGTTTCAACCGAATCGAGCTAATACCGAATTAATAACACTGGAGGTTATCCAAGATGTCAGTAGAAAATGTACTATCCCTGATCCAAGAGAACGAAGTTAAATTTATCGACTTACGTTTTACTGATACAAAAGGTAAAGAGCAGCATATCTCTATTCCTTCTCACCAAGTTGATGCAGACTTCTTCGAAGAAGGCAAAATGTTTGACGGCTCTTCAGTAGCTGGTTGGAAAGGCATTAACGAATCTGACATGGTAATGATGCCAGACGCAGCATCTGCTGTACTGGACCCATTCACAGAAGACGCAACACTAAACATCCGTTGTGACATCCTTGAGCCTGCAACAATGCAAGGCTACGACCGTGACCCACGCTCTATCGCTAAACGTTCTGAAGAGTACCTACGTTCTACAGGTATCGCAGACACAGTTCTAGTTGGTCCAGAGCCAGAATTCTTCCTATTTGACGACGTTAAGTTCTCAAACGACATGTCTGGTTCTTTCTTCAAGATCGATGACGTAGAAGCAGCTTGGAACACAGGTTCTGACTTCGAAGGCGGTAACAAAGGTCACCGTCCTGGCGTTAAAGGCGGTTACTTCCCAGTAGCTCCAGTAGATTCATCTCAAGACATCCGTTCAGCAATGTGTCTAGTAATGGAAGAGATGGGCCTAGTTGTTGAAGCTCACCACCATGAAGTAGCAACTGCGGGTCAAAACGAAATCGCTACTCGCTTCAACACGCTAACAGCGAAAGCTGATGAAACTCAAATCTACAAGTACGTTGTACACAACGTTGCTCACGCATTTGGTAAAACAGCGACATTCATGCCTAAGCCACTAGTTGGTGACAACGGTTCTGGTATGCACGTTCACCAATCTCTAGCAAAAGACGGCGTTAACCTGTTTGCTGGTGATAAGTACGGCGGCCTATCTGAAATGGCTCTTTACTACATCGGTGGTGTAATCAAGCACGCTCGTGCAATCAACGCGTTTGCTAACCCATCAACTAACTCGTACAAGCGTCTTGTACCTGGTTTCGAAGCACCTGTAATGCTTGCTTACTCAGCACGTAACCGTTCTGCTTCTATCCGTATCCCAGTAGTACCAAGCCCTAAAGCACGTCGTATCGAGCTACGTTTTGGTGACCCAGCAGCTAACCCATACCTATGCTACTCAGCAATGCTTATGGCTGGCCTTGACGGCATCAAGAACAAGATTCACCCAGGCGAAGCTATGGATAAAGATCTATACGACCTTCCTGCAGAAGAAGCAGCTGAAATCCCAACAGTTGCAGAATCTCTACAAGAAGCTCTAGCAGCGCTTAGCGAAGACCGTGAGTTCCTAACAGCTGGCGGCGTATTCTCTGACGATTTCATCGATTCTTACATCACTCTGAAATCTGACGACGTACAACGCGTGAACATGGCTACACACCCACTTGAGTTTGAACTGTACTACTCAGTTTAATCCTCGATTAATAATCGTGTAGTGACTCTTACTGCAACATGTAAGAAGTGCTAAAAAATATTAGGCTCGCCTCGCAGGTGGGCCTTTTTTTTATTCTCTCGACGCCCCCCTCCTCGTACCATACCTTAGACAAAAGCCCTCAGAGGCTGTCGCGCTAAATACAATAAAACCAACGCCAAACGTGAAATCACCTAGCGGTGAAAAGAGGCTAAAGATATGAAAAACATACTGTTCCTAATCGGGTTAACAGTCGCGCTCTCGTGCTCTGCTCAAACGGTGTATACCTGGATAGATGAAGATGGCGTGCTCCACTTTAGTGATAACCCTAGCGCTCAAGATGCCGAGGCTCTTCGCCTGCCAGATGTGCAAGCTTCAGCACCCGCCCCTAAATTTGAGGCCTCAACTCCGGTTGACGCTGCTGCTTCCTCTACAACTAAAACGGCAACGCCAGCCAAAACTCAGGCAGAAACCGAAACCACAAAGCGCGAGGTTCCTACTCAATTAGCCCTCACCATGTTGACTCCAGTTCATGATCAAACCATTCGTAGTAATCGCGGCTTAATCCCGATTCAGATAGAACTCAACCGAAAGCTTGGTATAGGTGAGCAATTACAATTGATGCTCGATGGCCGTCGATATGGCGCCCCACAGACCCAACCTATTTGGGAATTAAAAGGTATCGATCGAGGTACTCACACCATTGCAATTCAAGCACATAGAAGCGGCAAGCTTATTGCATCTACTAGTCCAGTCACCGTGTATTTACATCGAGCGACGCTCAAGTAGGCCAATGTGTTAAAAGAGGCCAAATAACCTCTACTTTTCACCTAATCGAAGCAGCTTTCAGCGACTCTAATGAATTATCTTTAGCTTCTGGTTGATATGCGCCATACTTGAACTTAGCCACGCACCAATTTGGTGCAGTGAGAAAAACACCAGTTCAAGGACGAAATAGTGAATCGATCAGCCAAAAGCGACAGCATAGATACACATCATCTTTCCAGCGCCATTCTCGACAATATGGTGACTTCGACATTGATGCTCGATGAGCAATTGTATGTCCGATACGCCAATCCGGCCGCTGAGCAGCTCTTTTCACAGAGCGCACGACGCATCGTTGATCATCCACTGAGCCAACTTATCCAACACGCTTCACTTGATTTGGCACTGTTGACGCAACCGCTACAAAGTGGCCAGAGCATTACCGACAGTGACGTTACCTTCGTTGTTGATAACCGCCCACTGATGCTTGAAGTCACGGTTAGCCCAATCTCTTGGCAACGAGAGACGCTGTTATTGGTTGAGATGCGCAAGATAGACCAGCAAAGACGCCTCAGCCAAGAGCTCAACCAACACGCACAACAACAAGCAGCTAAGCTGTTGGTGCGCGGGTTAGCACATGAGATTAAGAACCCACTCGGTGGCTTAAGAGGTGCGGCGCAGTTACTTGGAAAAATGCTTCCTGATCAGTCTCTTAATGAATATACACAGATCATTATTGAGCAAGCCGACCGCCTAAGAGCTTTAGTTGATCGCCTGCTTGGCCCTCAGAAACCGGGGACGAAGTCAGAAGAGAACCTACACCAGATACTTGAGAAAGTCAGACAGCTCGTGGAACTCGAGTCGGGTTCAACGCTCGCCATCGAACGAGATTACGACCCGAGCTTACCGGACATTCTGATGGACTCAGCACAAGTTGAACAAGCGATGCTCAATATCGTGAGTAACGCGGCACAGATTTTAAAGGCCCAAGAATCAGGGAAAATCACCATTCGCACCAGAACGGTGCATCAAGCCAATATTCATGGGCAGCGACACAAACTCGCAGCGCGCATTGAGATCAGCGATAACGGCCCCGGCATCCCCGATGATTTAAAAGACACGCTGTTTTACCCAATGGTCAGCGGACGAGAAGGTGGAACAGGGCTGGGGCTATCGATTTCTCAAAACCTGATCGATCAACACAATGGGAAAATTGATGTTGAAAGCTGGCCAGGCAACACCACATTCACGATTTATCTACCGATTTAGGTCATAAGAACCTCGCTATTGGACAGCGAGATGAAAGGCTTAGCTCGGTAACACAAAGATTAAGACATCATAAAAACAACAATGATTATCACAATAGATTTGGCTGCAAAGGAATTGAATTATGAGTAAGGGATACGTTTGGGTCGTCGATGACGACAGCTCTATCCGCTGGGTAGTAGAGAAAACACTTTCATCTGCGGATATTAAGTGTGAAACATTTGCTGATGCTGAGAGCGTGTTGCTTGCGCTTGAGCGCGAGACACCGGACGTATTGGTGTCTGACATTCGCATGCCCGGCATTGACGGGATTGAGCTGTTGCATCAGGTTCATCAACGCTCTCCCGACCTGCCCGTGATCATTATGACCGCGCACTCAGACCTTGATGCGGCGGTGAATGCTTATCAAAAAGGCGCCTTTGAATATCTTCCAAAGCCGTTCGATATTGATGAAACACTGACTCTAGTCGAACGAGCGATCGCGCACAGCCAAGAGCAGAAACGCGAACAAGCCAGTGAGGTCGCTGAAGACACCAACGCGCCAGAAATCATCGGTGAAGCACCGGCAATGCAGGAGGTTTTCCGAGCGATTGGCCGTTTGTCTCGCTCATCCATATCCGTGCTGATCAATGGTGAATCGGGTACCGGTAAAGAATTGGTCGCTCACGCTCTGCATCGTCACAGCCCAAGAGCTAAGAAGCCCTTCATTGCCTTGAACATGGCAGCAATCCCCAAAGATCTGATCGAGTCTGAACTGTTTGGCCACGAAAAAGGTGCCTTTACCGGTGCTAACAGCGTTCGCCAAGGACGCTTTGAACAAGCCAACGGCGGCACGCTTTTTCTGGATGAGATCGGTGACATGCCACTCGATATCCAAACTCGCTTGTTGCGTGTACTTTCTGATGGTCAGTTCTATCGTGTCGGCGGTCACTCTGCAGTTAAGGTAGACGTTCGTATCGTTGCCGCAACCCACCAAGATCTTGAGCGCTTAGTGCATGAAGGCGACTTCCGTGAAGACCTTTTTCACCGACTCAACGTTATCCGAATCCATATCCCGGCACTTCGTGAACGTAAACAAGACATTGAAAAGCTGACTCATCACTTCCTAGCATCCGCCGCCGAAGAGCTCGGTGTTGAAGTGAAGACACTGCATCCTGAGACCATTTTGAAGCTCAACCAGCTCAATTGGCCTGGTAACGTACGTCAGCTTGAGAATATTTGTCGTTGGTTAACGGTGATGGCTAGCGGCAGCGAGATACTGCCTTCCGATCTACCACCGGAATTGTTGGAAGAAAAAGTCGTGACCACTTCAGGTTCTGGGGATAACTGGCAGCAACTGCTCGCTAATTGGGCAAAGTGTGCGCTTGATTCAGGAGAAAAAGAGCTGCTAACTTATGCTCTGCCAGAATTTGAACGTATACTGCTAGAAGCTGCACTCCACCACACTAATGGTCATAAACAGGATGCAGCTAAGGTTTTGGGATGGGGAAGAAACACCCTAACTCGTAAACTCAAAGAACTGTACTAGACCTTATATGATTCTCGATGCAGCTACTTTTTAACCAAAAAAGTGTCGCTTGGTTTGAATAGTGTCGGTACAATTACAGTACACTATTCACCAAAGTTGTAGCTAAAGATGTCTTTGAAAACACAAATTACTTTGAGAACCGCAGTGGTTCTGCCATTCGTGATGATTTTTCTGTTCACTATGGGTGTAATGGTTTTCACTCAAAAGCTAAGCTACAAAGAGATGGTGAGTGATGTTAGTGCACGCCAGCTGACGTCACTGACTGACAATGTTCATCAAAGCCTGTCTAATTTTTTAGAAAAGCCATTTCACGCCAACCTCTCGCTCAGCCATAACATCGGCTACCACCATCTTTATCAAGCAGGCAATCTTAGTAAGGTCCAAGACTATATTTTTTATACGTTTTCAGACCATTACACTGCTGTACCTCAACTCGATGCGATCGGCTTTGGTTCTGAAGATGGTAACTACGTCGGTTTCCGCAAAGAAGCCAACAAAGGCTACACCTTGATGGTGCAAGACGAACGCACCAATGATCAGCTGGTCATTTACCGTGGCAGCAAAATTAGTGAAGACATTCGATCGGTGATTTCAGGTTACGATCCTAGAATCCGTCCTTGGTACACACCCATTGCGACACAGAAAAAACCGTTATGGTCACCAATTTATGCCAATGCTGACGAACGTCAAGAAATCACCTTATCTGCTCTAGCGCCTATCTATGATGATAATGAATTCAAAGCCGTCGTAGTCAGCGACATCAAAATCAATACCTTCAATGCGTTTCTCAGAAAGCTCAAAGATAGAACGGATGCCTCTGTTTACATCATCGATAAGCAGCAACGCTTGGTCGCGCACTCAGGCGGAGGCAGTGTCGTTTCATGGGGCACAGGACAAACCAACAAAGGGCAACGCAAACTAGCAACAGAGAGTGCTAATCCAGTCATACGTGAGAGTGCTAGCTACGTAGAGCAATTCCACCTAATCGAGAATTTGGGCGAGCAGCGCTTTAGTTTTAGCCTAGACAACGAACGCTACTTCAACCAAATCACCCCATACGAAGATGAGCACGGGCTCACGTGGTTTATTGGGGTGTCGATCCCTGAAAGCAATCTGCTCGGTGAATTGCCAGAAAATCAAAGAAACAGTTGGTTGCTTGGGCTAGCACTGAGCTGCATTGGGGTCATTGCAGGATTAATTGCCTTTAATCGCGCAACCCAACCCATCACCTCGACAGCGGATGCGGCAAAACGCCTTGCTAAGGGCGATTGGGACGCGAGCATGCCAAAAACAGGGCATATATATGAAACCAGCATGTTGGTCGAGTCATTCAATGAAATGACCAACAACTTAAAGGCTTCGTTTCATGCATTACAGTCTCAACTTACCTATGACTCATTAACCAAGCTATACAGCCGTGAAGGCTTTATTGACGCTGCCAAGAAACACCCCGACAACGAAAAAGGCACACTGTATTTGATTGGTATTGATCGCTTCCGAGACATCAATGACAGCCTAGGTCATTACAATGGCGACCAGCTACTTATCATTGCGGCCGCTCGTTTAAGAGGCACACTGCCATCCGAATACCTACTAGCTCGCACTGGTGGTGATGAGTTTGCCATCTACGCGCCAAACGTAACGCAAAGCGATGATGTTCAGCTGCTGACTAACCGCTTACTTCAAACCTTCGCTTCCCCATTTTCAATGGAATCGGAAAGCGTGGTGATTAAGGTATCGATGGGGATAGTGAATGTCTCGAATCTTCACGACATTACACTCCTGCTACGCAGCAGCAGCATTGCATTGAGCAATGCGAAACAAGACAAAACCAGTGTCTGTATTTATAGCCTTGAAATGGGCAAAGCATCGAGACATCGCACCAAGATGTTAGCGCGGATGAACCGAGCGATTGAGCTTCAACAGTTCGAACCGTTTTATCAGCCTATTATTGATCTGGAATCTGGCTCGACCATAGGAGCAGAAGCTTTAGCTCGCTGGATAACGGATGAAGGGGTGATCTCGCCACTCGAGTTCATTCCTCTCGCGGAAGAGAGCGGGCTCATTGACGATATCGGCAAGCAAATTCTACATAAGTCGTGTCGAGATACTGCCATCGCGATTGAATCAGGAAAGTGGAGCAAGGACTTCTCTATTCACGTTAACCTGTCGGTCGTTCAGCTAAGTGAAAGTGGCTTTGTGGAACAAGTAAAAGGCACGTTGCGAGACACAAATCTGCCAGCAAGCAACCTGACACTAGAGATCACCGAATCACGCATCGTCGACAACGACCCGACCATCATCGATAACATGCTGACTCTAAAAGCACTAGGGATATCAATTGCGATTGATGACTTTGGTACCGGCTATTCGTCACTGGCTTACTTACACAAACTGCCATTCGACTGCCTTAAGATCGACCGCAGCTTTGTCAGCAAACTTGATAAAGAGAACCTAGATAGCTCCATCGTCGCGGCCATCGTTAACATCACTAAGGGCTTCAAAGTAAGCTTGGTGGCAGAGGGCGT
Organism: Vibrio sp. 10N.239.312.D08; assembly: GCF_041466145.1. Lineage (NCBI taxonomy): Bacteria > Pseudomonadati > Pseudomonadota > Gammaproteobacteria > Vibrionales > Vibrionaceae > Vibrio > Vibrio sp. 10N.239.312.D08. The sequence goes on from NZ_JBFSSD010000009.1 coordinate 109,501, forward strand.
TGAAACACAGCAACAGGCTGAACTTCTCAAGCAGCTGCAGTGCCCGCTTGCTCAAGGCTTCTTATACAGTCGCCCAGTTCCGTTTGACCAATGGCCTACCGACCTCATCAACTCCAAGCAAAGTGCCAAGGTCAAACAAAATACCACTGAGAGTCTCACCTAAACCAGGCAGAAATCGAATGAGTCAGATACAAAAATGCCAGCATGATGCTGGCATTTTTTATTGTTCTATTCTCTATCGAGCGATTAGATAACGCGAGAGAATTGCTGCTGGCGAGCCTTTGCACGTAAGTATTTATCAAAACACATACAGATGTTACGGATCAGCAAGCGGCCACGCAGAGTAACGCGGATTTCTTTGTCATCGACTTCAACCAAATCATCGTTGATGAAGGTTTGTAGAAGCTCTAAATCTTCTTTGAAGTAGCGATTAAAGTTAACCGAGAACTCAGATTCGATCATTGTTTTATCAAGCTTGAAGTTACAAATCAGCTGCTTGATCACTTCACGACGTAGAAGGTCGTCACTGTCTAGAGCAACACCTTTCCAAAGTGCATGACGCAGGTCATTCACCTGAGCGTAGTACTTCTTCAGCTCTTTCTGATTTTGTGCGTAAGCATCACCAACCATAGAAATCGCAGAAACACCGAAACCAATTAAGTCAGCTTCACCTTGGGTGGTGTAGCCTTGGAAGTTACGATGCAGAATACCTTCACGCTGTGCTACGGCTAGCTCATCTTCAGGTAGTGCGAAGTGATCCATACCAATGAACTGGTAACCCGCTCCCGTTAGCGTCTCGATGGTATCTTGCAAGATAGCCATTTTCTCTTTCGCTTCAGGTAGATCTTCGTCTTTAATCTTACGCTGCGCCGCAAACAGCTGAGGCATGTGTGCGTAGTTAAATACCGATAAACGGCCCGGCTTCATTTCTAACACTTGCTTCAATGTTTCAGCGAACAAAGCTTGAGTCTGCTTTGGTAGGCCGTAGATCAAATCAAGGTTGGTTGAACGGAAGCCTAGCTCTTTCGCTCGTTTAACCATCGCAATGATGAACTCTTCATCTTGCTCACGGTTAACCAGTTTCTGCACTTCTTTATTGAAGTCTTGCACACCAATGCTCAGGCGGTTGAAGCCTTCGTTACGCAGGTGGTCAAGTACGTCTAGCTCAATCTCACGCGGGTCAACTTCAATACTGATTTCAGCGTCAGCAGTGAAATTAAATTCCTCACGCAGAATCATCATCAAGCGAGTAATTTGTGTTTTGGTCAAGAACGTTGGCGTACCACCACCGAAGTGCAATTGCGTCACTTCACGGCCATTCAACAAAGAGGCGCGCTGGCGGATTTCATGTTCAATCACATCTAAGTACTCATCCGCTTTATGCGAGTGACGAGTAATGACTTTATTACAACCACAGTAGTAACAAAGCTTATGACAGAACGGGATATGCACGTAAAGAGAGAGTGGACGCTCAGGGTACTGAGTACACGCCATGTCGTAATCAGCGACGGTAAACGCTTCATGAAACTCCAACGCTGTTGGATATGAAGTGTAACGAGGTCCCGAATAGTTGTACTTGTTTAAGATCTCTTGATCCCAAACGATTTGCTGATTCGTTGTTACTGGCTTGCTCGACATAGCGGTAATTCCAATTTAGATCCGCGAGAACCTAAGGTCTCTCAAATCATTTTACATACATTAAAATATAGACGGGTTATTTTGCCACACGACCAGTAAGGTCGTTCCAAGACAAAATCAATTTTTCAGACAAAAACTCAGAACTGCTAGCTTGATCACTAACAAAGCGTCGGGATTAACGAGACGCAAAAGGTAAGAAGGCTCATTTAACATTGTCTATTAAAAGATAAGGCGACTTAAAAACAAGATGCATTTAAGATGAAAAGTCTTAAATGCATAGGTATTAAAAGCAGCGCGTCTAAAAACGGAATGTTAAACAAGCCTCTATATTTAAAAGTCTTAGTGACTAGATCATCTGAATGTTGATTTGGTTATTGAGAGGCTTAACCTTCTCCTGCAACCTTTTCAAATCTTCAATGACCGCATCATTCAAGCGAGTCTCCGCCTTATGGCGTGTGAGATTCTGCTGCATGCGCTCTTTCTTCGTCAGTTCCTGCCTTCCGTCTCCGCGAGCCATATCTTTTACGATATGGTACAGCTCAGAAAGAGCAGGATACTCAGAATCAAAATCGACACGCTCATCACCCTGAACATTATCCATAATGATACACACTCGGATACTGATCTCAGGTAAGTCACATTGCCCTTGAATGCCCGCTAAGCACAAAGTATTTACGTTTTCGTAAATCGTCGCGTTGCGTTTTTCAATGGCTAGTGCTTGATGCTGCTTTTGCAACTCCGTCTGCTTCTTCACTTGAAGTAGAAGGTAACCTGCGTAAGAGCCCAAGCCGAGAATGATAATTCCACCAGCAATTGCTAATAAGGTTACGTTCACTGGCTATTAACCTTTAAAGCTGTCTAAATCGAAATCTTCGAATTGAGATAGCAAGTCTTCGTCAGAGCTCGCTTTCTTCTTAGAGGCAACCGGTGCTTCTTCGAAGATCTCTTCTTCATCGTCTTCTGGCTCTAGTAGACCTAAGCGTCCCATTAGGTGTTCGATACGATCAAGTTTCTCATCAACAAACTTCTGTAGACCAGCACCTAGGTTTTCACCATTTTCGATACGATCTAGGAGTGTGTTCAGTTGAGCGTCATTCTCAAGCATCTCTAACTCTTGTTCGTTAGATAGCTTGCGCTCTTGTTTAGTCGGCTTCTTCGCTGGTTCAACGATCAGCGGAATTTTTTTCTTGCTGCCTAAACGTGGATCACGAGCTTGTGCAGCTTTACGCTGTTTTGCTTCGCTACCATCTGAGTGACGGCTGCCAGACTTAAGGCCTTTACGCTTTTTAACACGCTTACGTTCACGACCTTCAACATCAGATTCACTACGGTTACGAGTAACCATAGGCTCCGGAGCGCCAAGTGCTCCCGGCTTTCTTGATTTCTTACTACGACCCATTACTGCACTTTCCTCAGTAAAATTACATCATTTCCAAAAAATTCTAGTTCGAGCTTATCCCGCTCTGCCAAAAACTGGAATGTTTGACGACTAAAGAAGACGACATGTGTCGGGTCATTCTTGTAGTGCCAACCAGCAAACGCGTCTACGTCTATTACTAGTTTAGTCATAAGACCAATCCAGCCCTTGGGTTTAACTAAATTCAACCATTGCTGCCACACTTTGTCTGGGTGATAAAGATGCTCTATCACCTCCGTGGCAGTCATAAAGTCATACGTTTTTTCCAACACAGAGGGTTCTGGGTGGTAATAGATATCGTACAACTCCATGGTGTGTCCGGCTTCTTCTAACATAATAGATAGCGTAGGGCCTGGGCCACAACCAAAATCCAACCCGTGTGAGTTAGATGAAATTTTGTCTGTTAGTGGATCCGCGATGCGAGATAAAAAGCGGCGATAGCCTGCATCACTAGGATCGTTCTCATGGAGATCATAGTGTGCTTTTTCTTCTTTTGCTTCTAACCTTTGTTCAGGTTTAACAAATACCAGTTCACATTGCTGACACTGCAGATAGGCTCTGCGTTTGTCTTCAAAATAGTGATTCACGCCTTGGTGATGGCATAAGGGACAAGTATACATAGCACATCCTTAAACAGGGATGCGAAACATACCAGAAACTGAGTTTATAGTGGAGAGGTATTGGGTGTTTTTTCATCAAATCAATAAAAAAAGCGATAGGAAAACCTATCGCTCTCTAAATCTGCCTATATCGGCCAAAATTTGCATACTCAACTTGGTACACAAATCTCCATTTGTTATTGGTGCTTTCCATGCCAAATTTGTTTGTTGTTCATCGTCCTGATGAGTTTTGGCTATCCTTTTCTAACACCTTGTTGCTGGGCTGTCCTAGCCTGATCCATTTCTGTCTATACCGTTAGACTAGATGATCATCCATATCTAAGTCAGCTCCTAGCTGATGGCGGTTACTTTACCGTGTTACAAAAAGACTACAAGAGTGCGACTTCACACTTTTGTACACAAATCGATCACACATTGATAAATCAGACATAAACACAAAACGCATTAATAAAACCAATACAAAAGAAAACGCCCCGACCATTACTGATCGGGGCGTCTCTTCAATCTCGCTCGAACGTACATTCCTTTACTCTGGCTAAGAGCAAGAAACCGACAAATTAGTGTAAACCACCAACGTACTTCGATAAGGTATCAATATCAGCGTCTGTTAACTTTTTAGCTACATCACGCATCATCGCATTCATGTCGTTATTACGGTCACCATCGCGGAATTTTTCAAGTTGAGCCTTGATGTAATCTGCGTGCTGACCTGAAATCTTAGGGAAACCAGAAAGTTCGGTACCATTACCACGAGGGCCATGACAAGCAATACACGCCGTTACGCCGCGTTCTGCGTTACCCGCTGTGTAAAGAACCTTACCTTCATCTACTACATTTTCAGGAGTAGAGTTACTAGAGATAGGTAGAGAGGCGTAGTATGCCGCTAGGTCAGCCATATCTTCTTCAGATAAAGGCATCGCCATTGCACCCATTACGGGTTCGTAACGACCTTGCTTACCACCACTTGTCATACCTAGCTTAAGCTCTTTTAACTGCTTCTCTAGATACTTCTCATGTTGACCAGCCAGCTTAGGGTACTGAGTGATCAGGCTGTTGCCGTCAGCACCGTGGCAGGCAACACATGTTTGTGATTTGGCTTTACCAGCTTCAATACTACCTTGAGCCCATACTGAGCAGCTGGCTAAAAGACTCAAAATTAGCGCTAATTTCTTCATGACATTCCATTATAATTATCAAGCTTCCAGTACCACTCTATGTTGCCACTCATGGTACAATAGGCGACCTTATGCCGAGCACGGTTATTTTACACAAATTCACAAAAAAGTAATCAATCGACTACACAAAGTCGAGATGGAGTTAACAGTGAGCGTAAAAATTCATTATCAAAACACGCATTTCATTACCAGTGCACCTGATATTCGTCATTTACCAGAAGACGAAGGGATCGAAATTGCGTTTGCAGGACGCTCCAATGCTGGTAAATCTAGCGCGCTAAATCGCGTTACAAACCAAAAAAGCTTGGCGAAAACCAGTAAAACACCCGGTCGAACTCAGCTAATCAACCTATTTAAGGTAACGGACGGTTGTCATATCGTCGATTTACCTGGATATGGCTTTGCTCAAGTACCACTTGAGATGAAGAAAAAATGGCAGAAGTCGCTAGGTGAATACCTACAACGACGTGAAAGCCTGAAAGGTTTAGTGGTATTGATGGATATCCGTCACCCAATGAAAGACCTTGACCAACAAATGATCTACTGGGCTATCGATAGCCGCATCCCAGTACAGGTTTTGTTAACAAAAGCAGACAAACTGAAAAGTGGTGCGCGTAAAGCACAGCTACTGAAAATCCGTAACGATGCAAAATCTTTCGGTGGTGATGTTGCGGTTGATGTCTTCTCTTCAATGAAGGGCATCGGCGTTGACCAACTGCGTGCCAAGATGGATGAGTGGTTTGCGCCTGCGCTTGCTGATCAAATCATTGATGAGTTAGCAGACGAAGAGCACAACGACTCAGAGTAGTTCCTCTACTTATCGCTATAGGTTAGAGCACTTACAACACGTGATTTAGCCTTATCAATGCCCCTCCTTATATAGGTGGGGTATTTTTTTGCCCAAAAATGAGTGAGTTAAGCCTAAGTTTTTAGTGTTAAAAATCGGATTTAGCCACTAAAACCAATAGAAGTGAACCATACTAAAAGACACATCTAAATAATCAGAACAATGAGAAAGGAATACTCATGTGGAAAACACCATTGGCCATCATTGCACTTATGTTGGTCTCACTGACAGGGTTTGCCTCTGAAGCAGAACAAGAACAAGCCCCACTGATCAATGTCGATATGACCTTAGACCTCGATGGCATGGAAAAGTACGCCCAAGATGCGAGTGAGTCTCTTGAGGTGATATCGCAATCTTTGCAGGCGATAGTCAACAACCCCAACCTAAGCGACGACCAGCAACAAGCCCTCAATCAAACGGTTGAAAGTATCAATAAGCTTGCGAGCTCCACCAAGACATCACTCAATCAACTGCCACAAGCCTTAGACCAATCTCGACTCGCCTTTAAACAAACCAGTCAAATGCTGTTGGATGACATTCAGACCAAGATCATCATTGCGTTAGCGGCCGTTATCGCCGTCATTATTATCGCTTTGACCGCTATCTATCTGCTTATCCTGAAACCCATGCAGCAAACCTTGGTAAAAGCGACCAACAATATCTCTTCGATGGCACAATCCATCCAGATCACCGCCGAAGCACTGAAATACAGCACCGAGAAACAACAGAAAATCATGGATTACATTGAGCATTCACCGACTCAATACACTGATAAATAAGGCGTGAGCCATCAATCCTTTATCGATAACTTGTAAAATAAAAGTTATTTCAAGTGATAAAACAATCGACTTAGAGACGGATTTAAATTACCAAAAGCTGATCGAATTCCAGATCTAAGGCAAATCAGGGGCTTATCACTGTGCTTGAGAAAGTGTAATAAAAGGCACTAAAAATGAGAGGTTTTACGGGGGAATGGTAGGTTGGAAATATTTTTCTTTCGCACAAGAAAAAACGCCCCAGTCAAATACTGACTGGGGCGGCTGAATCAGCCTAATCCAATAACGTGAAACAAAAGGTCTGAAAGATAGAACATCTTACCTCTGTACCCTACAAGATTTAATGTACAACAATTGCTCAGAAATGAAAACAATTTTTGTAGTTTTTTTTCATGAATGTTTTATTAAAACATCTAAGTTCTTTTCACAGCTTATCTTTATTCGAGACAAAAAAAAGCCAGTGTTTGTGCACTGGCTCATACTAATTTGCTTAATAAGGTCAAAAACTGATTAGTGGGCTTGATCCCAGTTATCACCGTGGCCAGCTTCCGCCACAAGCGGCACTTCTAGTTCTGCCGCGGATTCCATCAATTGTTGTACTTTACTTTCAATTTCGGCTAAAGCTGACTCTTCCACTTCAAACACCAATTCATCGTGTACTTGCATCAATAGCTTCACACGACCATCGCCTTCGGCTTGAATCCACTCATCGACTAACAACATCGCTTTCTTGATGATATCTGCCGCTGTACCTTGCATTGGCGCGTTGATCGCTGCGCGTTCAGCCGCTTTACGACGCATACCATTACGAGATTGAATTTCAGGAAGGTGCAAACGACGGCCGTAAATGGTTTCAACGAAGCCTTGCTCTGAAGCAGCACTGCGTGTGTCTTCCATGTACTGCATTACGCCAGGGTAACGTTCAAAGTAAGTGTCCATGTAGTGCTGTGCTTCCCCACGAGGAATACCCAGTTGCTTAGCCAAACCAAAAGCACTCATACCGTAGATAAGACCGAAGTTAACGGCTTTAGCACGACGACGCTGCTCAGTCGTTACCTGCTCAATATCAACACCAATGATCTCAGCAGCCGTTGCCGCGTGAATATCTTTGCCTTGTTGGAATGCTTCCAGAAGCGCTTTATCACCCGACAGGTGCGCCATGATACGCAATTCAATTTGAGAGTAATCGACCGCTAGAATCTTCCAGCCATGTTGTGCAACGAATGCTTGGCGGATACGACGACCTTCTTCATTACGAATTGGGATGTTCTGTAGGTTTGGATCTGTTGAAGACAAACGACCGGTTGCTGTCACCGCTTGGTGATAAGACGTATGAACACGACCCGTTTCAGCGTTGATCATCTTCGGCAGTTTATCTGTGTAGGTAGACTTGAGTTTCGCAAGACCACGATACTCAATGATCAGCTTAGGTAGCGGGTAATCAAGAGCCAGTTCTTGCAGCACTTCTTCGTTGGTTGAAGGTGCACCTGATGGCGTTTTCTTAATAACTGGCAAACCCATTTTCTCAAACAAGATCGCTTGCAGCTGTTTTGGCGAGTTCATGTTGAACTCTTGCTCTGCAATCTCATAGGCTTTCTGTTCTAGCTCATCCAATCGAACCGCAATCTCTTGCGATTGAGCGCCTAGCAGCATGTCATCGATGAATACGCCAGTGCGTTCAATGCGAGACATAACAGGGATCAGTGGTACTTCGATTTCTTCATAGATGGCTTTTAGCTTTTCATCTTGCTCAATGTTTTCCATCAAACGGTTATGAAGACGTAAAGTCACGTCAGCATCTTCTGCTGCGTATGGAGACGCTTCACCCAGCTCAATCTGGTTGAAAGTAAGCTGCTTCTTACCTTTACCTGCGATTTGCTCAAATGAGATGCAGCTGTGCTGAAGGAAACGCAGCGCTAGGCTATCCATATCATGCTTGCCGCCAACGCTATTAAAAACATAAGACGCTAGCATGGTGTCGTGCTTGATGCCTTTCATCTCGATACCGTAGCGCGCTAAAACGCTCATATCGTACTTCAGGTTTTGACCGACTTTAGCCTGTGCGTCATCTTCAAGAATCGGCTTAAGCTGTTCAAGTACCCAATCACGATCCAGTTGTTGAGGTGCATCTAAGTAGTCATGAGCAACCGGTACGTAAGCGGCAACGCCTTCTTCAGTTGCGAATGATAGACCAACAAGGTTAGCCACCATGTAGTCCAAGCTATCCGTTTCAGTATCAAAGGCAAACACCTCTGACGCTTTCAGTTTCTCTAGCCACGCATTAAAAGAGGCTTCATCTAGGATGGTTTCGTAGTTGCTGCGATCAATCGTCACTGCAGAGGTGTTCATTTCTACAGTAGATGTAGTTGATGCCTCGCTGCTGCGCACTGCACCCGACTTCTCATCCGCCTCAACCACGCCGCTGCCGCCTTCAAGTAGCTCGTTCAACCAAGATTTGAAGACCAGTTGACCGTATAGCTTAATCAGCTCATCCGTATTTGGTTGTGCTTTTACAAGCGACTCAGGTGTCTCTTCTAACTCGACGTCCAGTTTGATCGTTGCAAGCTCGTAAGACATCTCAGCGTTGTCTTTATTATCAATCAGCTTCTTAGCCATGGTTTTTGAACCACGGAAGCCAAGAGCGGCAATATCATCCAGGTTTTGATACAGCTTTTCGATGCTACCAATGCCTTGTAGTAGAGCAGTTGCTGTTTTGTCACCAACACCTGGAACGCCAGGAATGTTATCCACTTTATCGCCCATCAGTGCAAGGTAGTCGATAATCAGCTCAGGTGGGATGCCAAACTTCTCTATCACGCCTTCGCGATCCATAACCACGTTGGTCATGGTGTTGATCAAAGTAACGTTGTCATCAACCAGCTGCGCCATATCTTTATCGCCAGTACTGATCAAAACCGGCATGCCCGCTTTAGATGCTTGAGAAGCTAGCGTACCAATCACATCATCCGCTTCAACGCCTGGGATCGAGATAAGTGGTAGACCCATTGCGCGAATCACGTTGTGCAAAGGTTCGATCTGACAACGTAGATCATCCGGCATAGGTGGACGATTAGCCTTGTACTCTGGGTACATGTCATCACGGAACGTCTTTCCTTTTGCATCAAAAATAACCGCAATACGATCAGAAGCAAATTGACGCATCATGCTGCGCAGCATGTTAACTACACCGTAAACCGCGTTAGTCGGGATATCACCATTGCTCATGGTGCCAGGGTAAGCATGAAACGCGCGATATAGGTAAGAAGAGCCATCGATCAGAATCAATGGATTATCAGGAATACGAGCCATAATGTTTGTGTATCCAGTAAGTACAGAAATTATCTGTTAAGAATGCCACGTCTGTTGGTTGGATTCCACGTTGTCGATCTGTATCCGTTCACTCGGTTGTGTTCGTTATAATCGATTTGTTGTTATTTTTTGTTCTTAGACGCAAGCGTTCTGTGGATAACTCTGTTTATATTATTTATCCACCCTGTTGAGAACTACGGTGAACAACTCAAAAAACACCAATAAACAACTGAAAATAAAGAATAATTTTACAGATCGAACAGATGATCAACGATCTTTTCTCGATCTTGCGTTGTGGAAAAGAATGCTGATGGCGTTTTATTCATAAAAATACGTGCCACTAAATATGCATCTTGTTGAAATGGTAGGTATAAAAAAAAGCGACACCCGAAGATGTCGCCTAGCAAAAACCGGTAAAGCCATTCAAATTGAATACCACAGCTTTACCTAAAAGCTATAAATTACACTGGAAGCAATGTGAGCAATGTCGTGTCAAAAAGAACTTAGTACAAGTTCGCGAGAATTCTGTTGGGTAACCAAGTAGATACTTGAGTACTTAACATCCTTGTGAACATTTCCTCATTCCCTAAGACGAAGTTAATAATAATGATTCTCATTTAATAGTCAACAATTAAATGATAATAAATCTCATTTGATTTATAAACCGTTAACAGCAGTGCTTAAATTTGCTTCAAAAAATGGATTCTATGGTCATTAATGTCTTCTTTTTCTTCAAATCTTTCGATTAGGTAACCGTTTCTCAATAACAGGCGCAACATTGCAGGGAACTGGTTACGAGACTTAACCTTTAACTGTCTGTAGCCCTGCTCTTTCGCCCACTGTTCCTGAACGTCTAATTGCGCCTGTGCAACGCCTTTGTTCCTCGCGAGCGGTGACACGCCACCAAACCAGCTGTAAAAAGTATCTTGATCCAATTCATAGCCGATCTTAAAGCCAAGCAACACGCCAGCTTCTTCAGCCACTAAGATAAGGCTCTTTTTCCCTGCCAGCCGCTCTGACAGAGAAGCGACACTCTCTTTTTTAGCGAACTCAGAGATCTGCTCGACCACAGACACCACTTCTTCTAAAGAACCTTCACGTACGACAACTGACATCTTATTCATCCTTATAAACGAAAGGGCTGGCACAATGGCCAACCCTTTACTGATCACTTAAGTGAGATCTACACGGTTACTTTTCTTTTAAATGCTCAGCAGCTTGTGCGTCATCTTCAGCAAGCCACTCTGCGACATCTTTAGCGAAGTAAGTAAGAATGCCATCAGCGCCAGCACGCTTAAAGCACAACAGTGATTCCATGACGGTTTCGCGCTCTTTCAGCCAGCCGTTTTGAATCGCCGCTTTGTGCATCGCGTATTCACCAGATACTTGGTAAGCAAACGTAGGCGCTTGCAGTTCGTGCTTAACACGACGAACAATATCAAGGTAAGGCATGCCTGGTTTCACCATCACCATGTCCGCACCTTCATTAAGATCCATCGCGACTTCATGAATCGCTTCATCGCTGTTGGCTGGATCCATCTGGTAGTTCTTCTTGTTACCACCTTTCAGGTTCGAAGCACTGCCAACTGCATCACGGAATGGGCCGTAGTAGCACGATGCATATTTTGCAGAGTACGCCATAATCTGAGTATGAATATGGCCCGCTTCTTCTAACGCTTCACGGATCTTACCAATGCGACCATCCATCATATCCGATGGGGCAACTACGTCAGCACCCGCTTCAGCGTGTGATAATGCTTGCTTGATCAAGACTTCAGTCGTCTCGTCATTCATCACGTAACCATCTTCATCGATGATGCCGTCTTGGCCGTGAGTGGTGAACGGGTCTAGTGCTACGTCAGTAATAACGCCAATGTTTGGCACATGCTCTTTTAGTAAACGTACAGCGCGCTGCACCAAACCTTCTGAGTTATGAGCTTCAGCTGCGCATAAACTTTTAGCATCTTGGTTCACGACTGGAAATAGAGCAATCGCAGGAACACCCAGCTTTGACAGGTAATCTGCTTCCTCAAGCATGTAGTCGATCGACAAGCGTTCAACACCTGGCATTGACTCGACAGGCTCGCGGCGGTCTTTACCCATCAGGATAAACATTGGGTAGATTAGATCATCCACAGACAATTGATTTTCTGCCATTAGGCGACGGCTAAAGTCGTGCTTACGCATACGGCGCATACGGCGACCTGGGAATTGACCTTGAATTGAAACAGACACTAGATTCTCCTTGCCTAGTCTAAGCACCGAAATACTTAGATATGAAAAGTGCTAAATACAGGCAAAAGCATATCACTGATGGCTCAGGACGCTAGCAGTAAAATATGAAACCCACTCAAAAATAGGGATAAATGGCAAAAAATGACCTTCTCCTCACACTGCCGTATACTCATGACAACTCAGTAAAGACCGCTTTCAGGACAAAACAATGATCGACACCCATGCTCATATTTACGCTAGTGAATTCGATGAAGACCGCGAACAAGTTGTGCAGCGCGCACTGGCTCAAGGGATTGATACCATTCTATTGCCGAACATCGATTTAGAATCTATCGAACCAATGTTAGCAACGGAAGCGCAGTTTCCTGATGTGTGCCGTTCAATGATGGGCTTACACCCTTGTTATGTGGATGCGAATATCGAGCAAACCCTCAAAACCATTCGAGCTTGGTTTGATAAGCATGACTTTATCGCCGTGGGTGAGATTGGTATCGACTTGTACTGGGATAAAACCTTCAAGGCTGAACAAGAGATGGCGTTTGTGACTCAACTGCAGTGGGCAAAAGAGCTTGATCTACCTGTGGTGATCCACACTCGTGATTCCATTGAAGAGACACTTGCCCTACTTCGTAAAGAACAAGATGGCAGCTTACGCGGGGTATTCCACTGCTTTGGTAGCAGCTTAGAGGAAGCTCAAGCGATCAACGAGCTAGGCTTTCATTTAGGTTTAGGCGGCGTATCGACCTTTAAGAACTCTGGGATGGACAAGGTGATCCCACATCTCGATATGGATTACGTCATTCTAGAGACAGATTGCCCATACTTGGCACCAACACCGAATCGCGGTAAACGCAATGAACCAGCCTACACAGAATTAGTAGCAAAACGCATCGCCGAATTACGCGGAATTACCCTTGAAGAAGTCGAAAACATAACCACCAAAAATGCTAAGGCATTGTTTAATTTATGACAAATCTATTAATAAGTAATTATTACGGATTTTTCCTGAATTTATTTGAGAAAGCTAAGTGACATGTATAGTATCAACCACCTGCATATGGAGATAGTTGATTATGTGTGACCATTCACAACACTTACAACGTCAACATCGAACCCTATGGCATAAAATTTTGGGCATCAAAGAGCTCTATATATGTCAGAACTGTGGCTATCAGTTAAAGATTCGATAAACAGACATAATAAAAAAGCGGCCCTAGGCCGCTTTTTTATTATGTGGTTTTTACTGAAGCATTCCGAATCAAGATTCAGCTTCTTCCTCTTCATCCGCATCTGGCTTACGTGTATAAAAGCGTGCGAAAAACAGACCAATCTCAAACAGAATACACATTGGAATCGCCAACAGTGTTTGCGAGATCATATCTGGTGGTGTCAGCATCATACCGATGATGAAAGCACCCACCACAATGTAAGGACGCTTTTCAGACAGAGATTGAGGCGTTGTTGCCCCCGTCCAACACAACAAGATAATCGCAACAGGCACTTCAAAGGCAATACCAAAAGCAAAGAACAGCGCGAGCACAAAATCAAGGTAACTCGATATGTCGGTTGCGAACTCTACTCCCCCTAATGATATGGCCGTAAAAAAGCCAAATACCAACGGGAATACAATAAAGTAAGCGAACGCCACACCACAGTAAAACAGCAATGAACTTGAAGCCAATAGCGGCATGATCAAGCGTTTTTCATGCTTGTATAAACCCGGAGCAACAAAAGCCCACACCTGATACAAAATAAACGGAACCGCGAGGAATATAGACGCGATCAAGGTTAATTTCAGCGGTGTGAAAAATGGCGATGCAACATCGGTTGCGATCATCGTCGCCCCTTCCGGTAGACGATCTACCAAAGGTGCTGATACGAATTCATAAATATCATTAGCAAAATAAATTAGCCCGACAAATATCACTAGCACCGCGACAATCGCACGTAGTAGGCGATTACGTAGTTCTAGAAGGTGGCTAATTAAAGGCTGTGTCTGCTCAGTCGAAGACATGTCAAACCTCTTAAACAGGAAGATCGAAAAGGAGCCGCGCGTGTATCTATCCAGTTGAATTGGTATCCACTTGAATAGTTATTTACTTGAATAGATATCTATTTAAACATCTAGCGAATCAAGTATCCGGCGACTCCTCCTTGCGAGACTATTCGGCTTTCTTATCTGACGGTGCTGAAGCTTCGCTGTTGACCTGAATGGTTTCAGATTCCACAGTTTCCATGACACTAGGTTTAGTCTCACTTGGCTTATCAGACTCAGGCTTAGCATACGGACGTTGAACCTCAGCAGCGGCCTGCTTGAGTTCATCGACTGACGCTTTAAGGTCTGGAGATAAATCTTCCATACCCATTTTTTCCGCCTTGCGTAGGTTTTCTTGCAGCTCTTGCACCTTAAGCTCATGAGAAAGTTCATCTTTCACACTGTTTGCCATGCTTTTCGCTTGTCCAACAAACTTGGAAATAGTACGAATCGCCACGGGCAAACGCTCAGGTCCTAAAACCACTAACCCAACGACAGATATTAATACCAGTTCCCAAAAACCGATATCAAACACGATTTACGCCTGCTCTTTGTCTTTCTTTGTTTCAGCAGTTGTTTCAGCGCTAGCTTCTGTCTTCTGCTGTTCAATATTCTTTGGTTCGAAGTCTGCATCTTTCTTATCTGCAGGCTTGTCTTCATCGCTCATCGCTTTTTTGAAGCCTTTAACCGCTGAACCTAAGTCACCACCCATACCGCGCAGTTTCTTTGTTCCGAATAGCAAAATTACAATTACAGCAATGATTAGAAGTTGCCAAATACTGATACCACCCATTGTCATTGTCCTCGGGTCTGTCTACACATAAAAATATTAAGAGAGTCTACTGTCTAACGACGGTAAGCTCGCCAACTAAGCAACCAAAATGTGACACCTGCGATGCCACAGCCCATAGATAGCTGCTCATAAGGGCTTGAAACTAATATTGCGGAGCATACGACTAAAGTGGCTCCAACGCCAAACAAAAACTTTCCAGTTGCTTGCTGACGCTTACTATCTCGGTAACCTTGATAAAGCTGATCCATTCTGTGGTTCATCGCTTTACCTTGGCGCAAGCTGTCATAAAGTAGCTCTGGCAGCTCTGGCAGTTTTTCTGCCCAGAATGGCGCACGCTCTTTTACTGCGTTGATCACAGCTTGCGGCCCCACCTGATTCATCATCCAGGTTTCAAGGAAAGGCTTGGCGGTTGCCCACAAATCAAGTTGCGGATACAACTGACGACCTAGGCCTTCCACATACAACAAGGTCTTCTGTAGAAGTACCAACTGAGGCTGAACCTCCATGTTGAAACGTCTTGCTGTATTAAATAAGTTTAGCAACACATGGCCAAATGAGATCTCGCCAAGTGGTTTTGCAAAGATTGGCTCACACACCATACGGATCGCGAACTCAAAATCATTGACGTTAGTGTCGTGTGGCACCCACCCCGAATCAACGTGTAGCTCAGCAACTTTACGGTAATCTCGATTGAAGAAAGCCAACAAGTTCTCTGCTAAATAGCGCTTATCTTCGCTATTGAGCGTACCAACAATGCCACAATCCAAACCAATCCACTGAGGGTTATCTGGATTCTCTGGGTTAACAAATACGTTGCCCGGGTGCATGTCTGCATGGAAAAAGCTATCTCGGAATACTTGGGTGAAGAATACCGTCACACCGCGTTCCGCGAGCAATTTCATGTTGGTGCCGTTGGCTTCTAGCGTCTCAATATCGGAGACTTGAATACCATAGATTCGCTCTGACACCATCAGGGTTTCGCTGCTTAGATCAGGGATAACCTCTGGAACATACAGCTCTTCACTGCCTTCAAAATTACGTCGCAGTTGAATGGCATTGGCCGCCTCACGGCGCAGGTCGAGTTCATCAAGTAACGTTTTCTCGTACTCGTGAACCACTTCAACCGGTTTCAAACGACGTGCTTCAGGAAGCGACTTAGCGACTATACGCGCCATTCGGTGCATCAGTTTTAGATCTGCGTCAATCACCGGGCGAATATCAGGTCGAATTACCTTCAGAACAATCTCACGACCGCTCTCTTTAAGCTTTGCGGTATGCACCTGAGCGATAGAAGCAGAAGCCAGTGGCTCGATATCAAAGTCGGTAAACCAGTTGTCTAAACTGCCACCCAACGCCTTTTCCATATCTTGCTTCGCCAGTTGACCATCAAACGGCGCAACTTGGTCTTGCAACAACGCCAACTGATCGGCGATATGAGGAGGGAACAGATCACGACGTGTCGACATCATCTGTCCAAACTTGATCCACACTGGACCAAGTTCTTGCAGCGCAAGGCGCAAGCGATGACCCAACTCTTTATCTTGATGCTTGTTCTTGAGCCAAAACAGTGACTTTCGCGCCAACAAAGGGGCTTTAGTCAGTTGGTGTTCCGGCATCAACTCATCAAGGCCGTATTCCAACTGTACCTTGATAATATGATAAAGACGTTTCAGTTCTGCTGGGGTCATGCTTTCTCCAACAGAGCGTTCAACTTAGCTTCAAGACGAGCAGCAGAGCTTTTTACGTCATCAACTTGGTCGCAAAAATGCGCGACTTCTAACGGTGCAGGTGCGATCTTCCACTCTTCAGTCAGAACTTGAGCAACATGATTTTGATGCTTAGTTGCCTGTTTTGCTACAAAGCCACCGACGTTTTTAACGCCTTGCACCAAGGTATGCGCAACCACATCACCCGTTACGCGCGATAACCACTCTTCCAAATCAGGCTTGCAGTCTGTCATCAGTTGAGCGAATTTCTGAGCCAGTTGAATATCACCTTCTAAGATCAGCTTATCTTGCTTGATCAGCTTGGTGATGTTCGATTGCTCACGCAGTTCAGGTAACACCGATAGGTTCAAAGATAGGTAGCAGTCAGGCTGCCCTTCGTATTCTGACAACACATCAATCTGTTGGCTGAAAACGAAAGTGAGTGTTTTATTCAACTCTTTCAAATTGACTTGAATGATCTGCCCCTTTAAACGAGACAAACGACGAACCAGTGCTGGATCATCGTTCACGAAAGTATTTAAAGAGGTTTCAATAACCGCGGTTACCAATGGATCAAATGGCATGACTGTCCTTACCTTTGAAAACGGATAAGCCTTAACCTATCCGTTCTGTCTTTATTCTTATTTTTAGCACGCCCTACGAGCCTGCTACCAAGTTCGACTAGAACTTGTAACCACGGTGCAGCGCAACAATGCCGCCCGTTAGGTTGAAGTATTTCGTATTTTCAAAACCCGCTTCTTGCATCATGCCTTCCAAGGTTTCTTGGTTAGGGTGCATGCGGATTGATTCTGCAAGGTAACGATAGCTGTCTGCGTCGTTGGCAATCAGCTCACCCATTTTTGGCAACAGGTGGAAAGAGTAGGCATCGTAAACCTTTGATAGAGGCTCAAGTACTGGCTTAGAAAACTCAAGAACCAACAGACGACCGCCCGGCTTCAGCACACGGTACATTGAACGCAGCGCTTGGTCTTTATCGGTAACATTACGCAGACAGAAGCTGATGGTAATGCAATCGAAGTAGTTATCTGGGAAAGGTAGCTCTTCAGCATTGGCTTGAACGTAATGTACGTTGCCAACAATACCGCTATCACGCAGCTTATCGCGGCCAACATTCAGCATTGAGTTGTTGATATCAGCAAGAACCACATGGCCTTTTTCACCAACGATACGCGAGAATTTCGCAGTCAGGTCGCCAGTACCACCACCAAGATCTAGGATACGTTGACCAGGGCGAACGCCACTGCAATCAATCGTGAATCGCTTCCACAAGCGGTGAACACCACCCGACATTAAGTCATTCATGATGTCGTATTTAGCGGCTACAGAGTGAAATACCTCTGCTACTTTCGCGACTTTTTCGTCTTTTGCGACTGTTTCGAAACCAAAGTGTGTGGTTTCTGACTCTACTGCTGAATTTGTCTGCACGCTTGTGTCCATAATGCTGTTATCTACCATGGTAAGTTCTCATCGACAGCACACTCTCTATTTAGAGGCGCTGCGGCCGATTAGTTTACTTTATCCTCAGTAGGTTGTCTTTCTACTAAAGAGACATTTTCTGAAAAAGCCTCATTTTGAGCCATTTCAGCCAAGCCTACCGAAATCGGTTTCTTCACCTCAACACCGAGTTGCTTGAAGCTTTCCGCCTGACGGATCACATTGCCACGCCCAGTCACTAGCTTATTCATCGCTCCTTGGTAGCTTTGGTTGGCTCTATCTAATGAGCTTCCAAGACCTTCCATATCATCAACGAACAGGCGTAATTTGTCGTAAAGCTTGCTCGCACGTTCCGCGATAACTTGCGCGTTCTGATTCTGTCTATCGTTGCGCCACAAGTTATCAATGGTACGCAGTGCCACCAGCAAGGTGGTTGGGCTAACCAAGATAATGTTTTGCTCCATCGCATCTTTAACTAAGCTAGGGTCGGCTTGAATCGCCACCTGAAACGCAGGTTCTACCGGAATAAACATCAACACATAATCCAAGCTCTGTATGCCTTTGAGTTGATGATAATCCTTCTGGCTCAAGCCTTTAATATGCGCGCGCAATGAAGCCAAGTGATCACGTAATGCGGCATCACGTTGTTGATCAGTTTCAGCATTGAAGTAACGCTCAAACGCCACCAAAGCCATTTTTGAATCCACCACCACTTGCTTGTCTTGTGGCAGATGCACAATCACATCT
The DNA here is from genome assembly GCF_041466145.1 of Vibrio sp. 10N.239.312.D08. Classification (NCBI taxonomy): domain Bacteria; kingdom Pseudomonadati; phylum Pseudomonadota; class Gammaproteobacteria; order Vibrionales; family Vibrionaceae; genus Vibrio; species Vibrio sp. 10N.239.312.D08. The sequence goes on from NZ_JBFSSD010000009.1 coordinate 128,254, forward strand.
GGCTGGTAACGCTTGCCCGCATCGTTTTGCAGGTTCACTTGCGTTTGGTATTCGTGGCCTTCGCGCAGTCCTGATTCAGCAAGTACGCGAGCCAGCACCACCTCGCCCCAGTTACCTTGTTGTTTGTTGTCACCCTTTAGCGCTTGAGTCAGGTTCACCGCTTCACGCGTCATACTCTCATTAAGACGCTGCAGGTTTTTAAGCTCATGCACCAAAGTATGACGCTCTTTGGCTTCTTGGCTGAAGCTGTCGTTCACTTGTTTCTTAAAGCCTTCCAACTGCTCTCTTAGTGGAGACAACAAACCTTCTAGGCTCTGCTTATTCTGCTGATCGACCTTGGCGGTTTTGGTTTCAAACAGTTGGTTCGCTAACAATTCAAACTGCTGCTTAAGTCGTGATTCAGCTTGCTCTAGCAACTGCAGCTTTTCGCTATTGGCGAGGTTTTCTTGGTCATGCCTTGCTTCTTGCTCGCGCAGCTCGGCTTCTAATTCAGACTTATGATCTTTAAGCACATTGATCTCATCAGCGTACTGCTGGCGCTCTTGCTTTACCGCCTCAAAGTAGCGCAGTTTTTCCATTGCAGCCATCACCTTACCGTGCGCCTGCTTGAGCTCGAATGCCGCTTTGTCTCGGTCATCATCTAACTCATCGAGCTCTTGTTGCGCCTCTGCGAGTGATGCTTTGAGCTGAGCTTGCTGAGATTCATGCAACAAACGATCGGACTTTAGCTGCTGCTCGAGCAATCGCTGCTGAAAAGAGAGCTTCTGTTTAATCCACCAACCCACGACGCCGCCACTGACGAGTGCGCCAGAAATTGCAGCAATAAGCGTTGCCTGATGTTCGATAATCCATTGCATGATAATGATTTAGCCTAATTGGAAATAACTCATTAAATGGTATTTTGATACTGGATAAATGTCCAGTTTGCCGTATTAAAATTCGACAGATAGACTAAGCGCTCCGTATTAAGTCCCACCCTATTAGAATGAGTTGCCATGAACGAACGTCGTGCCTTGGGCTTTGGCCTTTCCGCAGTACTGCTGTGGTCAACGGTCGCTACTGCTTTTAAGCTGACCCTTGCTGAGTTTTCACCGATTCAAATGCTGACCATTGCCAGTATTGTGTCATCGATGGCACTGATCGCAGTCTGCGCCTTTCAAGGTAAGCTCTCTCAGCTGAGTACAACGTTCCTTTCAAACCCTTGGTATTACCTACTGCTCGGCTTGGTCAATCCACTGGCCTACTACCTGATTCTATTCAAAGCATACGACCTGCTGCCCGCTTCTCAAGCTCAAGCCATCAACTACAGCTGGGCTATCACGCTAACCTTAATGGCGGCGGTTTTTCTGGGGCAAAAGATTCGTAAGCAAGATTGGATTGCGTGTACCTTCAGCTATGCGGGTGTGGTAGTTATTGCCACCAAAGGCGATGTGTTAGGCATGCAGTTCGATAGCCCACTCGGTGTGGCACTGGCGCTGCTTTCTACTCTGCTTTGGGCGGGATACTGGATTCTAAACACCAAAAACAAGGCTGACCCTGTGATTGGCGTATTGCTTGGTTTCTTAGTGGCATTACCTTTCGCGATCGGTTTAACCCTTTACGAGGGCGAGAGCTTTAGCCAAATCACAGCGAAAGGTTGGATGGCAGTGACTTACGTAGGCCTGTTTGAGATGGGGATTACCTTTGTATTGTGGCTATCAGCATTGAAGCTCACCAACAACACGGCCCGTATCAGTAACCTGATTTTCGCATCACCTTTTATCTCTTTGATGCTACTTTCCACCATTATCGGCGAAGAGATTCACCCAGCGACCCTGTTTGGCTTGGTACTGATCATTGCTGGCTTAGTGATTCAACAGATCAAGTTTTCAAAAAACAAACCGGCGTAAATAAGAGCTAAAAGATTCGATTGAGAGCGAAAAGCTATCAATAAAGTCGAATCTAGAGCTAGTACACAATGTTAGATACAAAAATGGCGAGTCGTATGACTCGCCATTTTTATATAATTTAGAATCTATGGGTAAGCTTAAACCCACTGACCTGCTGCAAAGCCAGAACTCCAACACCATTGGAAATTATAGCCGCCTAACCAACCGGTTACGTCCATCACTTCACCAATGAAATAGAGGCCAGACACGCTCTTACATTCCATGGTTTTTGAAGATAGATGATTGGTGTCCACACCGCCTAGAGTCACTTCGGCCGTTCGGTAGCCTTCGGTGCCGTTTGGCGCAATTTTCCAGTTTTCTAGATACTCTGCGATGTCATTCAGCTGTTTTTCATTGAACTGCTTGAGCGGCTTGTCTTCCAGTTCTTTACGATCAATCAGCACTTCCACAAAACGCTTTGGTAGTGCTTTTGCCAAGGTATTTTTCAGGCTCTGATTTGGGTGCTTCTCGCGAGAGTTAGCTAGCAACTCAGCCACATCCACTTCTGGTACTAGATTAATCGAAACCGACTGACCCGCCTTCCAGAAAGAAGAGATTTGCAGTACCGAAGGACCCGATAGGCCGCGGTGGGTAAACAGCAACGCTTCTTTGAACAAGGTTCCGTCTTGCGCGGTGATCTCGGCAGGAATTGCGATACCAGAAAGCTCTGCGAAAGCTTCTTTATCTTCTTTATGTAGAGTGAATGGCACTAAGCCTGCGGTAGTTGGTATCACAGACAAACCAAATTGCTCGGCAATCTTATAGCCAAATGGCGTTGCGCCCAGCTTAGGCATCGACAAACCACCTGTCGCCACAACCAGTGAGTCACACTCAACTTCGTCGGTATTGAGGTGCATCTTGAAGCCAGCATCTGTTTTTTCGATAGAGTGAACATCACAACGGTAGCGTTGTTCGACTTTCGCTTGCTTACACTCGTCAAGCAGCATGCTCACAATGTCTTTTGCGGTGTGGTCATTGACACAGAACAACTGGCCGTGATCGCGCTCTTCGAACTCAATGCCGTACTTGCTGACCATCGAGATAAAATCCCAGTTGGTGTATTGAGATAAAGCTGACTTCACGAAATGAGGGTTGTCACACAGGAAGTTGTTGGCTGAAACATCATAGTTAGTGAAGTTGCAACGACCGCCACCTGAGATTAAAATTTTTCTGCCTGGTTTCTTTGCATGATCAACCACCAGCACTCGTCGGCCGCGTTTACCCGCTTCCGCAGCACACATTAAGCCTGCGGCGCCCGCACCAATTACGATTACATCAAATTTTTCACTCATGTGGTTCTGCTTTTCTTCGCTTTTGCAGCCCGAGTACACCCTGTTCTCGAAATGCCATCAATAAAAAAGGATGTGCATAAACAGCACATCCTTACTAATTGCTCGCTATTTTAGCGGCAATTTTAAACTTTGCAATTGATGTTCAATTGTACAATTTGCAGACAGCAGCAAAACCACTATTTGGCTTAGCGAACCAACAACCAAAGCTTCACACCAAAACCTAGGCTTTACTTCTCACGGACTAAAAAAATTTAGACGATGAAAGAAGAGAGCAAGGTTACACCTAACAGAGCGGAAGAGAGTATGAATAACTGTCTTACACGATCGCACTTCGAAGTAAAAACTTCGTCATGATGATGATGATACTCTTTGCTTTTGATGTAACTGAACAGGCGAACCTGTTTGGTCATATTGCCATGGGTTGTGAAAAAACCGCCTCCGTCTACTTGTTGATAAAGTAGAGGATGCGCTTCTCGCATAATATAAATGAGCGTTCTTAGCGCAGTAAAATAACGCGCCCAGTTCACGCAAGTCACAACCATTAGTGCAAATAGAATAGTGTCGCCGCTGATCATCCTTTCCTCCCTACATCTTCATAAGAAAACTCAAAAGAAAAAGATAATCAGTGTCTTTCTCGTACTACCTAAACGGCAGGAGCTTCCATAATTGAAGATGAACCATCTTTTGCCAATTGCGCTAGGTCTTTATCAATAAAGAACAGTGCTTTACCGTCTTCACCAACAAGTTCTAGCTTATCCAATACACCTTTAAACAACTTCTCTTCTTCGTGTTGCTCTGCAACGTACCATTGCAGGAAGTTAAAGGTTGAGTAGTCTTGTGTGCTGAAAGCAACGTGAGCCAGTTTGTTGATCTTTTCAGTAATCATCTGCTCATGTTCATAAGTTTCACGGAACACTGCACCAAGGCTTTCGAATTCGTGTTTCGGTGCTTCAATCGAACCCAGAATTGGCATTGCACCTGTTTCGCTTACGTAAGTGAAAAGACGCTGCATATGTTCCATTTCTTCTACTGCATGAACACGCAGAAACTCTGCTGCACCTTCAAATCCTTTGTCTTCACACCAAGCACTCATTTGTAAGTATAGATTGGATGAGAAAAATTCTAGGTTAATTTGATCATTCAGTTGCTCAACCATAGTTTTTGACAGCATTTAAGACTCCTAATTACATCCTCAATTTTCTCTACTATATCACTATTTAATGAATATCTCGCAGGCCATTAGTTAACCAATATTTCGAGCTGTCATTACGCAAGACAGTGGATATGAGATCACTTCAGCAAAAAAAACCATCGCATAGTGCTAATCTTAAATCAGACAATGAATAAAGGAGGTAGCGATATGAGTTACAAACATATTTTGGTCGCGGTCGATTTATCAGAAGACAGCAAATTAATTGTGGATAAAGCGGTAGCATTGGCTAAGCCATTGGAAGCCAAAGTCTCTTTTATCCATATCGATATTAACTACGCAGAGCTGTATACCGGCCTGATTGATATCAACATGGCCGAAACCCAGCACAACGCGATGGAAGCGTCTCGTATTCAGCTGCAAAATTTTGCGGAGCACGCCCAATACCCGATCACCCATACCCTAGTAGGCAGTGGTGATTTGAGTCATGAGCTGTGTGACACCATCAACGAGTTCAATGTTGATCTCGTGGTTTGCGGTCACCATCAAGACTTTTGGAGCAAGCTGCTCTCTTCAACACGCCAACTGATCAACGCCTCTCCGGTTGATATGCTGGTCGTGCCTCTAAGAGATTCAGAAGACTAATGATTTAAGGTTAGGTAACATACAGCTCATATCTTATTAACGAAGTTTTACTATGAGCTATTTAGCTGGTGTTACCCTCCTATGGGCCTTCTCCTTTAGCCTGATCGGCGTCTACCTTGCTGGTCAGGTTGATGCTTGGTTCTCTGTTTTGATGCGTGTTGCCCTTGCGGGTCTCGTATTTCTTCCCTTCCTTAAGTTTCGTGGCGTCTCACGTAAGCTGATCGCTAAATTGATGGCTATTGGTGGTATTCAGCTTGGGCTGATGTATTGCTTCTATTATCAGTCGTTCTTGCTGCTGTCGGTTCCTGAAGTCCTATTGTTTACCGTTTTTACCCCAATTTATGTCACGCTTATTTATGACTTTCTCAAAGGGCAATTCTCACCTTGGTATCTAGTGACTGCTGCTATTGCGGTATTAGGCGCGGTGTTTATTAAATTCGCGGGCATCAATGAAAACTTTTTAGTCGGCTTCCTTGTCGTGCAAGGCGCGAACCTGTGCTTTGCTATCGGTCAGGTCGGCTACAAGGTGGTAATGGAAAAAGAAGCGACTGAATTACCTCAACACACGGTATTTGGTTATTTCTATTTAGGCGCTCTGTGTGTGGCCTCGGTTGCTTTCATGCTATTGGGCAACCCAGAGAAACTGCCTACGACCACACTTCAATGGGGAATCCTGCTTTACCTCGGCTTAATTGCTTCAGGGCTGGGTTACTTTATGTGGAACAAAGGCGCGTGCATGGTAAACGCTGGCGCACTTGCCGTGATGAACAATGTGTTAGTCCCAGCAGGCCTTATGGTGAATATCCTTATCTGGAATAGAGATGTCGACCTAGTACGACTTTCCATTGGTGGTGGGGTTATCTTACTGTCTTTGTGGGTTAATGAGACTTGGGTTAAGAAGCGTGTTGCGAGAGATGTTAGCAATGTCTAACGCGTTAAACTAATTGGCTTTAGTCATATCCAGAAAGCAAAAGAGCGACCGTAGGTCGCTCTTTTTAAATCATTTGTGTAGCAATAAACTCTTCGAATCAACTTCAGTGAATGTGACTATGGCTCACTACCTGGGTCTTGGTTTCAGTGAAGGCTACGTCATCAAGTTGTAGGTTGATGCGTTCAAGGTCACTTTCCAATTTTTGGCTTTTCTTAAACAGCTTTTGCTGCTTCTTAATCATCTTCGCGAGCTTTTTGTTGTACTTCTCTTGTTTCTTCGCCGCTTTCTTCGCTTGTTTAAGTTCAGCTTTCTCATCACCGCTCGCCTTCGCCATCAATTTTTTCAGCTTGGCTTTCTTCAACGCGACTTTATCAGCCGTTTCTACGATAGCAGGATCAAAGATTTGTACCGTTGACTCAGCGCTGTCCATGACCTCGATAAGAGAAACGTCTGGAGTTGGCAATGTTTCAGCAAGTAGGCCACACGCGACTTTTTCTTCAACGGGTTTATTCTGACAATCAATCGGTGGGATGGCTGTTGGTTTGCATAGGTTCGCTTGATCCGACGATGAACGCGCACAAGAACGACACACAAACTTAGGTTGGGTAACCAAGCTGTGGATCTCTCCTAGGTGTTCAGTGATATCTCGACGGTTTAACTTACAAAAGCGTTTAGCCATGCTACAACTCCAGCTAAGAATAATAATGATTCTTAGTTAGATATACATCCGTAACGCGACTATCGCAAGTGTTAAATGGCAATTTATCGTATTTATGACGGGAAACTTTCTTAGCGTGCTGCTAAGTCATTGATGCTTTCACATAGACATCAAAACGGTTCTTTTTGGTTTCGATCGCCATGCTCGGTTTTTGCTCGTCTAACCATGCTGCGTAATCCGGTCTTTTTACCACAACACGCTTTGATGCAAGCTTCATCGCAGGCTCAAATAAACCATCAGCATCCAGATCGGCACCAACCAAAGATTGAAATACACGCATCTCTTTCTTAACCAAAGCCGATTTCTTTTTATTCTCAGGATGCGGGTACATCGGGTCGAGATACACCACGTCAGGCTGTTCGAAGTCAGGATCGTTGCTGAGCTTATCCAACGCGTCATGACTGGATGCGTGAATCAACTTCATGCGTTCGCTCACCCAACCGCCAATGTCTGGGTCTTTTTGTGCTCTCTGCAGGCCGTCATCCAATAATGCAGCCACAACTGGATGTCGCTCTACCATCTGTACTTTACAGCCCAACGAAGCCAGCACAAACGCGTCACGCCCTAACCCAGCGGTGCCATCTAAGATAGTTGGTGTTGCGCCTTTGTTTAGACCTGCAGCCTTAGCAATTGCCTGACCTTTACCACCACCAAACTTACGTCGGTGACCGACTGCGCCTCCGACCAAATCAACAAAAATAGCACCAAGCTTAGGTTCATCAACTTTACGTAACTCAAGTCGCTCGCTAGTCAGTACCAAAGCGAAATCGCTGTTTTCATCATGGGATAAATTCCAACGGGTCGCTAAGTCATTTAGATGATCGATTTGGGTGGAATCTTCGCAAATCAGTTGTAGTTGCAAGGTCGTCTCCAACAGACAGTAGTATTCAAAACAAAAGAGGCAACCAGTTTACCTGATTGCCTCAACAATACATATTAGCGGTGAAAAGTATTCCCGGTTAAAGTCGGCTTACCTAAACCAATGACTCTATCTCTCGTTCTTGTCTTAACTCTTCAACGAGCTCTGCGAGTGGTTTAGGTCGGCCTATGATGTAGCCCTGCGCGTAGTTCACACCCAGCTCAATCAGCTTGTCGATGATCTGGGTATTTTCAACGAACTCAGCCACGGTGTGCTTGCCCATCTGCTTGGCGAGATCATTGATCGAGCGAACCATCACATGGTCCATCTCATTGACATCAATATCACGCACAAACAGGCCATCGATCTTCACAATATCGACGGGCAATTTTTTTAGATAACCAAATGACGATAGCCCTGAGCCAAAATCATCCAATGCAATCATGCAGCCAAGCTCTTTAATGCGAGTGAAGAACTTGATCGCCTGCTTCATGTTACTCATCGCAGCCGTTTCGGTGATCTCTAAACAAATCTTATGACACGGTATCGATGAATCACTCAGGCTATCGATCAAGAACTCGACAAAGTCACGATTCCCCATTGAATGACCGGAAAGGTTGATTGAACACATCCCCAGCTCCTCAATAACCTCAGGGCGTTGCTCCAACCAACTCAAAGTTTGACTGACGACTTGGCGATCAATCAAATGCGCGATGTTATAACGCTCTGAGGCTGGCATGAAAATCCCCGGAGAGATGTATTCCCCTTGGATGTTCTTGATGCGCACCAAGATCTCAAAGTGCATTTTATCGCTGTCTTCATCTAAGCCAAGAATACGCTGTGCAAACAACTCTAAGCGATCGTTAGCCAAGGCCTCATGCACGAGGTTGACGCACTCCATCTCAAGATGGCGACGACGCAGGTCTTCATCATCTTGATGGTAAAGATGATAGCGATTGCGACCTTCTTCTTTAGCGGCATGACAAGCTGCATCCGCCTGAGCGTGCACCATCTGCGGTGAAGCCGCAGTATGGTCAATCAATCGAATGCCGATAGAACACGTCAGGTTGAGTCGAATATCATCCCACAAGAATGGATTCTCGCTCATCATCGAGATAATACTGCGACACACATTAACCGCGTCTCGCTCAGTACAGTCTTTCATTAATACTGCAAACTCATCACCACCCATTCGCGCTAACACCGCATTGTAAGGCAGTACGTCTTCTAGCAGTTTGGCGCTAAACAAGATCGCAGCATCACCCGCTTCATGTCCTGCGGTGTCGTTCAAGACCTTTAACTGATCCAAATCTAGGAACAACATTGCGTGAGTTCGCATGTGACTCTCAACCTCTTTCAGCGCTTTTTGCAGCTCTTGCTCAAAGTGGTTGCGGTTAAAAGTGTCAGTCAGTAGGTCATAGCGAGCCTGATACTCTAGCTTTTCAGAAAGCTCGTGCGTTTCGGTGATGTCTTCACCCACAATCAACAGCTGATCAGACTCGACCAACGGGCGGATATTTTCACGAATCCAGATCTTGCTGCCGTCGGCATGGCGATATTCGATATCACGACGCCACACACCACGAATCTTATGCTGAGGTTGCAGCAAGATATGACGAGGAATCATCGCGTTCTCATCAACATAGAATTCTCTAGGGCGATGGCCCAACAACTGATCGAGAGGGTATCCCAAAAGCTCTTCGACAAACTGGTTCACTTGTTGAATGCGATTATTACCATCGAGCGTAATCATCATCACCGGCTGTTTGTCGTAATACAGCTTCAAGTTTGCTTCACGTTGGAACAGCTTATTCTCAGCAAGCTTACGTGAGGTCACGTCGCGCGCCTCAAAGAGAAACTGAATGTCTTCGTCTTCACTGCCCGGCATCGGCTTCAATGAAATATCCAACACCATCGCACCGCGATCTCGACACCACACCTCGGCTTCAAATCGTAAGGCTGGGTGCTCACTTTTTGCGATGAAATATTCGGCTAGCACTTCTCTCGCAGAACTTTCCCAATGTTGGTGTTGTTGCAGCGGCGTTCCCAGTTTATAGCCTTGATTATAAAGCAGCTCATGTAACTTGCTGTTACTCGACAGCAGCACGCCACCCTTATCAATGATGCCCATGAACTGCAGGCTTTGGTCGAATATCGACTCAAGCAGCAGCTGACTTTTTCGGCTGGCACGTTCACTTTTTTTAAGGCGATTAAGGTAATACACCAAGGTCGCGATGACACACGACATCACCAAAAACAGCAAACCTATGGTGCGAATTTCATCGCGGTAGCGTACTAGAAATGACTTCGGCTTATTGAGGAAGGTTACTGAGGCTTCATTCTCTGCACCCAAATCCCAACGTGAGATCTGTTGGTAATCGAGTTTGATTTCTGGCGCGCCAGCAACCACCAATGGCAATGGAGCCCTAGGGTTGTTCAGCACGCTCAACAGCACGCGTCCTGTATCTCGACCTTGCGTTTCACCACTTTGAATCACGCCACCAATCGCACCAAACCCAAGTCCTAAATCATGCACAATATACAATGGCATCTGAGTTTTTTTGTTGAGCTGACGCCAGTCTTCTTTGCTGCTGACCCGACCATTGATGTCGCGGTAGTAGGCCCAGAACAACAAGCTTTTAGTTAGATCAGCGCGTTGCGCGAACGTCATCAGTTCTTGATAAGAATCAGGCGTATATTGCTCCACCATCCCAGAAAACTCAGGGCGTTTTTGTAGAAATAAATCCACTTGAGCGCGAATAGCTTCACCCGTTACCGAGTGATCGGTAACCACGTAAACTTTTTTAACCGTCGATTGAAGTCGATTGATCAGCTCAATATTGCTCGCCATATCAATATCTTCAGTGATACCGGTTGCGTGCAAGCCTTCAATCATTTGCGGAGAAAAATTGTTGATGCCACCAAAAATAACGGGCGTGCCATTGAGTTCGGGCGCTAAGCGTTTCATCAGATTGAGGGCGTTATTATCACTGACGACTACAGCGGCAAACTCTTCATGCGACAGCTTAGTGCGGTATAGCTGATAAATTCGCTCTAAGTATTCAGCGTTTTGAGTTCGCTTGGTATCGAGATAAACAACCCGGTAAGATAACCCATCGCGATCGAGCTCATCAGATAGTCCTTTATGGAAATCATCTGTCCAGAAAAAGCCTTGATGATAAGAGTGAATAACCAACACATCTTTTGCCTGAGCTGAAGCAAAAACACTCCAACACATCACAATAAAAAATAACGAAAATCGCACTGAATTCACCCTAACCCTATAGTTACTGCTAATATTATCACCCTTGGCTATGATGTGTACTCAAGCCGGTATGTTTTTCATTCAACCTAAGGATTATGCATGTCCACAACCACAGCTCGTCTAGATGATCTAGACCGTGCCATTCTCAAAACCTTGATGGAAGATGCACGAACTCCTTACGCTGAAATGGCAAAGCAGTTCGATGTCAGCCCTGCGACGATTCACGTTCGCATCGAAAAGATGAGATCGGCAGACATTATCGAGCGAACGGAAGTTGTGGTAAACACCAAAAAACTGGGTTACGACGTGTGTTGCTTTATTGGCATCAACCTTAATGCTGCCAAAGATTACCACTCGGCGATCGCTAAGCTGAATGCCTTAGACGAAGTGGTTGAGGCGTACTACACCACTGGTGCTTACAATATCTTTGTAAAGCTGATGTGTAAGTCGATAGAAGAGCTGCAGTTTGTATTGATCGATAAGCTGCAAGCGATCGATGAAGTTCAGTCGACAGAGACACTGATTTCATTGCAGAACCCTATCAACCGCAATGTGAATCCATAACATTGATTCGCCTTGCTTGGCATAACGCACAGACAAAAAAAGAGCCTCTAACTAGAGGCTCTTTTCGCAATAAACTAGATAGTTACCGTGATTATGCGTTAATTCCCGCGTGGCGCAGCATTGCGTCGATTTGTGGCTCACGACCACGGAAGCGTTTGAACAGCTCCATTGGCTCTTCACTGCCACCCATTTCAAGGATGTTGTTCAGGAAGCGATTACCCGTTTCAGTGTTGAAGATACCCTCTTCTTCAAATGCTGAGAACGCATCTGCCGATAGCACTTCTGCCCACAGGTAGCTGTAGTAGCCCGCGCTGTAACCACCAGCAAAGATGTGACCAAAGCTGTGTGAGAAACGGTTCCAATCTAGGCTTGGCAATACCGATACCTTAGACTTAACATCCGCTAGTGTTTCTAGTACGCGAGCACCCACTTCAGGGTCGTATTCAGTGTGTAGCGTGAAATCGAACAAACCAAGCTCTAGCTGACGCAGGATAAACATCGCAGATTGGAAGTTCTTCGCCGCTAGCATCTTCTCTAGCATCTCTTTTGGTAGCGCTTCACCCGTTTCGAAGTGACCAGAGATGAACGACAGCGCTTCTTCTTCCCAACACCAGTTTTCTAGGAACTGACTTGGTAGCTCAACCGCATCCCAAGGCACACCATTGATACCCGCAACTGCGCCCGCTTCTACTTGCGTTAGCATGTGGTGGATACCGTGGCCGAATTCGTGGAACAAGGTCACCACTTCATCGTGAGTAAACAGTGCTGGCTTATCACCAACTGGCTTATTGAAGTTACACGTTAGGTAAGCAACCGGGGTCTGTAGCTCGCCAGATTCGGTAATGCGACGACCACGACAGTCATCCATCCAAGCGCCACCACGTTTGTGTTCACGTGCGTATAGATCTAGGTAGAAGCTACCACGCAGTGTTCCAGTCGCATCAAAGATATCAAAGAAACGCACTGACTCATGCCAAGTGTCTACGCCTTGACGCTCTGTTACCGACATACCAAACACGCGGTTCAGTACCTCAAACAGACCTGAAACCACATTAGATTCTGGGAAGTAAGGACGAAGCTCTTCATCAGAGATCTCGAACAGTTTCTGTTTTTGTTTCTCACTGTAGTAAGCGATGTCCCACAGGTTTAGCTCAGAGACACCAAATTCTTTCTCAGCAAACTGGCGTAGCTCTTCAACTTCTCGCTCACCTTGCGGTTTGGCTTTTACTGCTAGGTCGTTTAGGAAGCCAAGCACTTGGTCTGGCGTTTCTGCCATCTTAGTCGACAGTGATTTTTCGCTGTAAGTACTGAAACCAAGCATGCGCGCGATCTCGTGGCGTAGCTTAAGTTGCTCGGTGATGATCTCAGTGTTGTCCCACTTACCTGCGTTTGGACCGCGATCTGAAGCGCGCGTTACGTACGCTTCATAAAGCTCTTTACGCAGTTCTTGGTTATCACAGTAGGTCATCACAGGTAGGTATGATGGGATATCTAAAGTCAGTAGGTAGCCTTCTTGCTCTTTAGACTCAGCTGCCGCTTGAGCTGCCGCCAGTGCTGATTCAGGCATACCTGCCAGCTCAGCTACGTCTGTGATCTGCTTGCTCCAACCCATGGTTGCATCAAGCACGTTATTTGAGAATTGAGAGCCTAACTCAGACTGGCGCTTGCTGATCTCGCCGTAACGATGCTGTTCATCTGCAGGTAAGCCAATGCCCGACAATTCAAAGTCGCGCAGTGCGTCGGTAATAGTTTTTTGTTGAGCTCGGTTCAGTGCAGAGAATGCTTCACTCGCCTTGATCGCTTTATACGCTTCGAACAAGCCTTTGTGTTGGCCAACCCAAGTGCCGTATTCAGATAGCACAGGTAAGCAGCTCTCATACGCTTCACGCAGTTCGTCACTGTTCACGACAGAGTTCATATGGCTTACAGGTGACCAAATGCGACCTAAACGATCATCCACTTCTTCAATTGGAGCAACTAGGTTGTCCCAGCTTGGTGAAGTATTACCTTCAAGTACTTGTTCTATCTTGTTGCGACACGCTTCAATCACTTGCTCAACTGCAGGCTTTACGTGCTCTGGCTTGATCTGTGAAAACGGAGGTAAGTCCGTGAAGGTTAATAGCGGATTAGACATATAAACATTCCTTTGGCTTTAGAGACTTTCGTCTTTTTTGTAATGAGGTCGTCTTACAGTCATCAGGCTAAAGTTCGCCCTAAAAAATCACCTGCGAATAGTTATTAAATAGTGCCCAACAAGGCAAATTTCAATAGTAGAACCAATAACTAACTGCATATTGCTAGCGACTGTTCCTGAATTGTTCGAGAATTTATGGTCCATTGAGGGTTATAATAGTCTGATTAACCCCACCTACACTAACCACACTCTAATTCGAGAGTGTTACGAGAGTTTAATTTGTTAAGTTATCGCCACAGCTTCCACGCAGGTAACCATGCCGACGTAGTAAAGCATATCGTACAGAGCCTTATTCTTAATTCTTTGAAACAAAAGGATAAGCCTTTTGTTTATCATGACACTCACTCTGGTGTAGGTCGTTACGACTTAACGCATGAATGGTCTGAAAAAACCGGTGAATACAAGCAAGGTATTGCTCGTGTGTGGGAGCAAACAGACCTTCCTGAAGACATTCAAAGCTACCTTGAGTCTATTTCCATTCTCAATAATGGCGAGAAACTGCGTTACTACCCGGGTTCTCCACGTGTTGCACGTGCACACCTGCGTGACCAAGACCGCATGGTACTGACTGAGCTTCACCCAGCCGATCACCCGCTGCTTGAGCAAGAGTTCCACCGTGATCGTCAGGTATCTATCTACAAAGAAGATGGTTTTAAGCGCTTAAAGGGCAGCCTGCCACCAAAAGAACGTCGTGGTTTAGTACTGATCGACCCGCCTTACGAGCTGGCAAAAGAGTACCGTGATGTCGTGACTGCAATCGCTCAAAGCCACAAGCGCTGGGCAACCGGTATCTACGCAATTTGGTACCCGGTAGTAAATCGCTGTGATATCGAAGATATGATCGAAGGTCTCGAAGGCTTAGGCATCAACAAGATTCTACAAATCGAACTTGGCGTATCACCAGACACCAACGAGCGTGGCATGACGGCATCAGGCATGATCGTGATTAACCCGCCTTGGAAGCTAGAAAGCCAAATGAAAGAGATTCTTCCATTCTTGAAGGAAGCAATTGCGCCAGCGACCGGTCACTTCAAAGTAGAGTGGATCGTACCCGAGTAATCTCGAGTCCACATCATAGACTGAAGAATCTTCAACAGACTGTGATGTGGACGAATAAATTTTAAACAGGGAGATTGAGTTCAACCGATCTGCCCTCAATATAATAATTAGACAATTTAAGAATCTATAGGACGTAGGTGTTCAGTGCGCTCACTGTACCCACAGCCTTCAATAAATGGAGAAAGTAATGGCGACTCATTTTGATTACATCTGTATCGGCGGCGGTTCAGGCGGCATCGCATCAGCAAACCGCGCAGCAATGCACGGTGCAAAGGTTGCACTTATCGAAGCTCAAGACCTTGGTGGTACTTGTGTAAACGTTGGTTGTGTTCCTAAAAAGGTAATGTGGCACGGCGCTCAAGTTGCTGAAGCGATCAACCTATACTCTGAAGATTACGGCTTCGACGTTGACGTAAAAGGCTTCAACTGGAGCAAATTAATAGAAAACCGCCAAGCGTACATTGGTCGTATCCACCAATCTTACGATCGCGTTCTTGGTAACAACAAAGTAAACGTAATCAAAGGCTTTGCTAAGTTCGTTGACGAGAAGACTGTTGAAGTTAACGGTGAACACTACACCGCTGATCATATTCTGATCGCAGTAGGTGGTCGTCCAACCATTCCAAACATCCCTGGCGCAGAATACGGCATCGATTCAAACGGTTTCTTCGACCTAATGGAGCAACCTAAACGTGTTGCGGTTATCGGCGCGGGCTACATTGCTGTTGAGATCGCAGGCGTACTAAGCGCACTTGGCACAGAAACACACCTGTTCTGCCGTAAAGAATCTCCACTACGTAGCTTCGACCCAATGATCATCGAGACATTGGTTGAAGTAATGGAAGCGGAAGGCCCAACACTTCATACACACTCTGTTCCAAAAGAAGTAGTGAAAGAAGCAGACGGCACACTGACTCTACACCTAGAGAACGGCAACACTCAAAACGTTGACCACCTAATCTGGGCGATCGGTCGCCACCCAGCAACTGACGCTATTAACCTAGCATCAACTGGCGTTGAGACGAACGATCGTGGCTACATCAAAGTAGACGAGTTCCAAGCAACTAATGTTCCTGGCATCTACTGTGTTGGCGACATCATGGAAGGCGGTATCGAGCTAACACCTGTTGCTGTTAAAGCCGGTCGTCAGCTTTCTGAGCGTCTATTTAACGGTCAAACAAACGCAAAAATGGACTACAAGCTAGTGCCTACTGTTGTATTCAGCCACCCACCTATCGGCACTATTGGTCTAACGACTCAAGAAGCTGAAGAGCAATACGGCAAAGACAACATCAAGGTTTACACATCGGGCTTCACTGCGATGTACACAGCAGTAACCAAGCACCGTCAACCTTGTAAGATGAAGCTAGTATGTGCTGGCGAAGAAGAGACTGTCGTTGGCCTACACGGCATCGGCTTCACGGTTGATGAAATGATTCAAGGCTTCGGCGTTGCAATGAAGATGGGCGCAACCAAAGCAGACTTCGACTCTGTTGTGGCGATTCACCCAACGGGCAGCGAAGAATTTGTGACCATGCGTTAATCGCAGATCATAAGATTAAAGATAGAAGCAGGCTTAGGCCTGCTTTTTATTAACCAGATTGAACAAAAAAAGAACGCACAAAGCACTGATATATAAAAAATTATAAAAGATTGTCAAATCTCAGCAAAATCTATAGCTCGTACTTATAGAATCCCGTTCATAATAATTCTTGAACAAGCGACAATGTCAGTAGCCAACACCCATATAACCGATCTTTTTTATCAATTATTGGACCTATCTGAGGCAGAAAAAACAAAATACCTAAAAGAATTAAAATCACACCAAGTCGAACTGTATAACAAGATTTATCCCCTTCTCTGCTCGTCAGATCTAGAGCCTCTTACACACATCTTTGGTGTAAGCGCACTTCAAGCTACCGACAAAAAAGCTAACTTCTCTGATACATACATTGATAAATACCACCTATCTTACGAAATAGGTCGTGGCGGTATTGGTGTTGTCTATGCTGCTACTCGAGTGGATAAGACATTCCATCAAGATCTTGCCATAAAACTCATTCAACCCGCTTTATCTCACCTCATAGATAAAGAGTATCTGTTTCAAGAAGCACAAGCGCTTGCGACGTTGAATCACCCATATATAACCAAGGTGATCGATGGAGGGACACATGAAGGGTCTGTCTACATCGTTATGGAACATATTAAAGGTTGCACGTTGAACGAGTACCTTGCGACCTACAACCTGAGTTCCCCAAAAAAGCTCAATCTATTTTTAAAGGTGTGTGCGGCTATCTCACATGCCCATAGGCACCAAGTGCTGCATACCGACTTAAAGCCAGAAAATTTATTAATCGATTGTGAGGGGAACCCAAAGATACTCGACTTTAATTTAATGAGAGGAATCAGTGACCAGTTATCAACTCACCCACTCACAATCAATGCCTACAGTCATGACTACGCTAGTCCAGAGCAAATCAGCGGAAGCCCTCCCACAGTCCAATGCGATATTTACGCTCTAGGAAAGATCTTAAACTTCATGTTTCCTAAACTACCGATAAGCCAGGGGGATCTAAACTGCATAATTCAAAAAGCGACACGACGCCACGCCTTACTACGCTATTCGAGCACCAATGAACTCTACAACGACATTACGCAGCTGATCGCTTGTCGTCCAATCTCCGCATATCAAGACCAACCATTTTATTCCGCTCTGAAGCTATGCCAACGCCGTCCAATTCAATGTGCCTTATCTACTGTGCTCATTTGGTGTGGTGTAGGTTTCTACACGCCTTTGATCAAAAAAAACCAACAACTTCAGATAGAAAAGCGCGCTTCAGAAAGAGTCACAAGGCAATTTGTCCGAACGCTTTCTCAAATAAAAGAGAGCCCTAAGTCGAAAGCATCGATCAATACAGTACTAAAAGATACCCATAAAGCGGTTTTAGGCGATCCTGGTATACCAACAAAAACAAAGATGAAACTGTTACGAATAATTGCCCCACAAACAACTAGGACAAAATCAACAAAAGGAAACTGCTAACCATGAGTAACCAACTGACTGATATAGAGTCGATCATCAGAGATTGGAAAGCGGGGCATAAATGGGCAGAACAGAAACTCTATCGCTTCGCTTACGCCCACCTCTACGATCTCGCTCAAAAAGAGAGAAAGAGGAGCACAACCAAGCATGATCAAAACTGTTGGGTGTCTTGGAATAGCATCAACAACACAACGGCGTTAGTTCACGATGCTTACCTAAAGCTCTCTTTTGCTGATACTCAATCAATAAAAGACACTCGTGATTTTCTGTTAATGGCAGCAAAAATCATGCGACAAATACTCATCGATAACGCTCGACGTCAACAAGCACAGAAACGCCAACTCCCCACAAAATTTCCCCCTCAAGAAGAAAGGCATTTCGAGCAGCTAATCATTATGGATAAGGCTGTTGACCACTTTACTTTGAATTACCCAAGGCAATCACAAGCATTCAAACTGAAATACCTTATGGGGCTTCAAACTCAAGAAATTAGCCAGCTACTAGCGTGTAGCGACAGCCTAATTGAAAAGGATTTAAAGTTCTCTCGCTGTTGGTTAACGAGGAAAGTAAACACGCAGCACAACCCAATTTATTGAAAATAATTTACGGTATTTCACTCAAATTTCGTGTCTTGTGAAATCCACTCTACAAAGGTAAAAACGCCGCAGATCTTAATTAACCTAAAAATAATTACTCTTCAGGGTAAGGATAAAAAATGAAAAAGGTAACGTTATTAGCGGCTGCGGTGGCACTAGGCTTAACAGGTTGTGGGAGTGATAGCCCCCATACGAGTAATACCCCTGGCAATGATGGTACTCCTCCTGGCGGCGATTCAGGTGATAAATCGAGTAGCATTGTAGTAAAGGGATTTGATGGCTACTTCCATAACGCCGTAGTGTTTGCCGATGTGGACGACAACGGGAAACTGAATCTAGACATCGATACTGTGTTCGGTCTAACAGACGAAAACGGTGAATTAACACTACCGAAAAATACAGAGGTCAAACACAGCCTAGGTTTACAAACGCTCCGTCCTGGCGATGTAACTCCAGAGCTGGCTCAGAAACTGAGTACTCTTCCTGACAATACAAAATCACTGGATAAACTGTTAGATCTATATACAAGAGATATGGACCTTCCGGACCAACCTATGTCCAACGCTGTCGTACTTCGCACACCAAAGGTTGATGGCAGTGAAGGTGTCGTTATATCTCCAATTACCGATCTAGTCGCTATCGAGATGCGCAAAAATAACAGCACACTTGAAGCTGCCGCATCAGCAGTAAGTAGCAACCTTGGGGGCACAGAAGAAGCACCAATTGATCTTTTCTCTGACTTTGTCGAAGACTCTAAGAGCAACCTGCAAAGTGCTCGACTTCATAAAACTGCGCAGATTCTTACGGAGTCAAAAGCGAAAAACCCTTCAGAATACGAAAAACAAATTGAGGTAATCACGGACACGGCTACTGAAAAATCAGAAGAAATCGTTACAGAAGACAATATGGGCGATGAGAACCTGGTAAACGACAGGCCAATCATTGATCCAACTGAGCCAGAGACCGCTATTCGCAACTTTAAGTTGTTAGTTAATCCATCAGCAGCATCAGCGATCCAGAAACAGATCCATACACTCAAAATTACCGAAACAGATACTGTTTTAGAAACGATTGAAGTACCAAACAATCTTTTTGAAGATAAGTATTCAGTAGACGGTGCTCTAACTCCGGTAAGGCCTAGAGTTAAAATTGATGGAGAAGGAGAGATCACTGCTGAGCTTGACGAAACTGGTACTACGTTAACATTATCAAGTTCAGGCTCATTGGAGAATCCGCAGCGCAGTTACACAATTACGTTTGAAGCAGAAGACAAAGATACACAAGATGAAGATGCGAAAGTAACCAGTACACTGCGTACTACTTTTTCATTCGATGTTGACCTACTCAACACACCTCCAAGCATTGTGGATACGGAAGAGACACGAATCCAGACTGAAATTGTATCTACATGGAATCTAATCCAAGGTGCCCAGTTTACCGGAGAGATCCCAGTAGATACGTTGTTTGAAGATCGTGAAGATTCTCACCTAACATACACAACAAATATCGACAGTGCAGTTCCTGGTCTTAAATCTGAGTACGATTCAGTATCTGGCGTAATTCACATAACGGGTTACCCAAAAAAGGTTAATAGCAACAAGGTAAACTTCACCATTCATGCTGATGATGGTCACACTTCAACCTTCTTAGCGTCTGCACCAGCGAACTTTACAATGCCTCCAGTGCAAGCTGGCAGCATCAGTATTAACGAAGAGTTAGAAGCAGATCTACAAGCACAAATTACGACGCAATGGTCACTGACTGTTGGTAAAGACTTTGAAGAAGCTTTCAGCGTTGCAAATCTGTTTAGCTCAAAGGTTTCGGGCGATATTGAATATTACGCTCACTATGCGCCACATGATAATGAAGCGCCAAGCAACCCGATTCCGGGTGTATCGGTAAGTGTTGATAGTTCGGGCTTCGTAACATTAAGTGGGCGCCCAACTTCAGAGACCAATAATGTTGTTCTGTATATCGCACAGGGGATCAACTTTTCGGGTGGTGAGGAAAATGATATTGAATCAGAAATGGTAACGTTTAGGTTGCCTAACGTTCAGCCAGGAGATGTTACACCTCCCACAACATCTATCGAAGACCAATATTTGTATCAATCAGCACTAGAAAACTACAATGATGAAGGTACAGGCTTAGCTTGTGAGGTTCGATATTTCGATTCAGAAACACAAACGCTCTACGCATACACTCGTACTCAAGACAGCTTTACTTCTTGCCCTGAGATTAATACTTCGTCGTCTCCTGCTAACAACAATAATTTTGAGTCACTTGGTTCATACACTATTGATGCTAGTGGGGGGTATGTACTTAATATCAATGATGGTGATGAATCATTCACTATTCGCTATAGTGCTCAAAAGTACCAAGACTACTTTGTGTTCCAAAATACAGAAACTTTCGACTATTCAATTGACGACAAAGTAGAAAGTATGACTTTTGAGGAAATGCACCCTGCCTATACTACTCCACAACAGTTGAATGCCTTAATATCTCAACGCATTACTGATGGCGTTACTGATGACGTATGGGTTGAAGGTACTCTTCATTATATTGACCAAAATGGCAACATTAATGATATGGATGTTGACGCAGCTATGAATGATGTAGATGACAATTGCACTGATACTAACATGTGTGAGAGTGGTGTATCAGATGCAGACATTTACCTTAAAATGAGCTGTGAAGAAGTAAAAGCAAACTACACATTCGACGTGTACTCAATGTCGGGAACACCGTTTTCCTGGGAAGTGCAGTACTTTGATTCTGCGAAAAATAACAGCTGTGGTATCGATTTTACTTCTATCACTCCAATCACGAGCGGTATTAGAACCATTCATGGTGAAGTGAAAGAAGAAAAACTTGGTAAATTTGCAGACATCCTGTTTAGTTTCGCAAGATAAAGTTGAATTAGTTCAACATATAATTTAACTAACATTAAGCCTTGTCGCTCTCGACAAGGCTTTTTAATGGTTCATCGCGGATTAGCGGGAACTAAAAACAAAAACGGTAGTAAGTGATATG